>CAXFTV010000023.1:0-5851 GCA_964005845.1 uncultured bacterium | reverse complement strand
TAGTCGAAAATGCCCTCTCCGCCCGGATGGTGGAGAAGCTGGTTACGGCCGTGGATGGCCTTCACCTGGAGGCATTGGAAGAGGGGGCAGCCACGCCGGGGAAGTTGTGGAGCACGACGAGCTTCTTCGATCGAGACCAGACTTTTCTGGATCTGCTCGACTGGCCGCTCATTCTGCCAAAGGTCTGGGGTATTCTCGGCTGGAATATTTTTCTGTACCACGCCCATGTGACTATCAAGCCGCCCGAAGCGAATACTGGTTCCGGTGCGGGCTGGCTGGAGTGGCACCAGGACAGCGGGCGAGTCAACGTCGAACTCAGGACCTTTCCAGCGCCTCGCCTTTCCCTTAAAGTCGGTTACTTTCTCACCGATGTCTCGGAGTCCGGAAGAGGGAATTTCTACGTCATCCCCGGGAGCCACCGCGTCGACGAAGTGCCGCTGTCTGCCGAGGTGGGACGCGACCCTGAAGAGGCCACGGCTAGGGGTTTACCGGAAGCCGCCGTACCGGTCTGCGTCGATGCAGGGGCGGCCGTAATTTTCGATCGCCGCCTGTGGCATTCGCGCAGTGCCAATCATTCCACCCTGACTCGTAAAGTATTGTTTTATGGCTACGGCTATCGCTGGATACGCCCCAAAGACGACATGGTGGTGGAACATCTATACGAACACCTCAGTCCAATCCGGTGCCAGTTGCTCGGTGATGCGGGCAAGAACAATGGCCGCTATGCGCCGACGGACGAAGATGTGCCGTTAAAGGTGTGGCTCGACGAACACCTCGGCACAGCCGCAGTGGCGGCGATGGATCGAATGGATTGATAATTGCAAGGGATACCAGCAGGAACGGATTCTCACAGCGAAGAATCCATGGGGCTTCTCGTTCCCTCCGCCAAGCATTTCTTCTACTTCCGGGCGAGAATCAGGTCCGGGAAATCAGTTCCAGGGGTACCTCGTAGATTGTCGATAAGGCACGTAAGTCCGCGGCTACCTTGGGTGGGAGCGGGATGCCGGTTTGGCGGCGTTCCCGCGCCCTTTCATGTTCTATTTCGCCGGCCACACAGACCCGTTCCAGGCCTGGTTCAGGGGTCGACGAGCGCAGCAGGCGGATGGTCTGGTCCACTGAGCGTTTGAACTCTTCTACCCGGCCAAACTGGTCGATTCTCAAGGCGGCAAAGAAATGAGCGACGCCTTCCTGGGCGTAAGCGCCGTCCTCTAGCTCAGCGGCCTCGTCGTTTTGCAGGACCTTGCTGGGGTCCGGATTGGCGCAAAAGGCTCCCGAAAGCGCGCCGGTGAGGAAGTGAACTACCATGGCCAGGCCAAAACCCTTGTGGCCGCCCAGTTCCCTGGTGCCGCCCAGGGGAAGAAGATACTTCACTGCAGCGGGGTCGGTACAGGGCTGATGGTTTTCGTCAAGGCCCCAGCCGAGTGGAATCGGCTGGCCCAGTTCGGCAAATAGCTCAATGCGATTGTAGGGAGAGGCCGAGGTGGCCATGTCGAGGACAAAGGGCGGTTCCTCGGCACCGGGCACCGCCACGGCAATTGGATTGGTGCTCAGGAGTGGGTCCATAGCCCCCAGGGGTAAAACGCCTGTTGCAGGAGGCTGAGCAAAGAAGTAACCGGTCATACACAAGCCGATCATGTCGCGCTCGGCAGCCATGTGGGCGTAATAACTGGCCGCGCCCAGGTGGTTCGAGTTGCGCATAGTGACAAAGCCCATTCCCCCCTTTTCTGCCTTATCCAGCGCCAGGCGCATGCTCCAGCAGGCCGCGGCAAGTCCAGGGCCCGCATGACCATTTGTCCGCGCTGCCAGCGGGGTTTCGCTATCGATGCTGAATTCTACTTTGGGATCGATGATTCCATCGACTACGCCATCGACGTAATAGGGACTCAAGTTGCGCACTCCGTGGGTGTCGATGCCGCGTAGACTGGTCCAGGTCAAAATTCGGCGGTATCGGCGGCGTGTGGAGCGGCCAGACCGACGCGTTCCAGGACCTGAATGGCAAAAGGGCGGAATACTTCGGCTTTGATAAAGAGGGAATCGCTCAATGACCAGCCTTTTTTAAAAATAAAGTGGACAGCGGGACTAGGTCTTGTAGAATACCGGATTGGAAAAAAAGCTAAAAATTCTCGCGCCTGCAAGTCTGCTAGTGCTTGCACGCCGACCTGGTCAGGTCTATTTTCAGCGCCATAAAAGCTTGACATAGAGGCCGCAGGGCTGTTAACTACAAAGTGTTTTTTAAACCCGTATATTAAGTGTTCCCGCCTCCCTCCGGCGTCCGAGTCACAGCTGCCGAATCTGTGGGCTTACCTGAGATTTTATGGGCATTTCTAAAGGAGAAACTGCTATGACAGAATCGACCGTACCCCTTCTCATCGGGGCACAATGGACGGAAGCCGAGGTAGAGCAATGGGGAGCCGTGCACAATCCCTCCACCGGTGAAGTCATTGCCCAAACCCCGATGTGTGGAGCCAAAGAGGTAGATCGGGCAGTGCAGGCGGCGCGCAAGGCATTCACCTCCTGGTCGCAGACCCCGGCTCCCAAACGCGCCTCGGTCATGTTTCGCTATCGCGAGTTGCTGGAAGCTCATTTTGAGGAACTCAGCCAGTTGATTGTATGGGAAAATGGCAAAACTCTGGAAGAGGCCCAAGGCGATGTTCGCCGTGGGCTTGAGGTAGTGGAATTTGCCTGCAGCATCGGCCATCTGGCCAAGGGAGAAAACCTGCCGCAGGTAGCCGATGGCGTTGACGGTTTGACCATGCGCGAGCCGATCGGAGTATGCGCCGGCATCACCCCTTTCAATTTTCCGGCTATGGTGCCCATGTGGATGTACCCCCTGGCCCTTGCCTGTGGCAATACCTTCATTCTGAAACCTAGCGAAAAGGTTCCCCTAACCGCAAACCGGCTGGGTGAATTGCTGCTCGAGGCCGGTGCTCCCGAAGGCGTCTTCAACGTGATCCACGGAGGCAGGGAGGTAGTGGAGGCGATCTGTACCCATCCTGGCATAACTGCGGTTAGTTTCGTGGGTTCGTCGCCGGTTGCTCAGTACGTGTATCAGGTAAGCTGTCAGCACGGCAAGCGGGTGCAGTCGGCCGGAGGGGCCAAGAACGTTCTGCTGGCGCTGCCGGATGCTCCCCCGGAACCGACGATTCGGGCCATCATGGGATCGGCTTTTGGTTGTGCCGGACAGCGCTGCATGGCCGGGTCCCTGCTCATGGGCATCGGCGATGCGACCGAGGCGCTGCGCGATCTGGTGGTGGAAGCAATGGACGGTCTGCAGGTGGGGGATACAGTGGCCAACCCGGAGGCGGGAATGGGTCCGGTAATCGACGGCGTCTCGCGGGAACGGATTTTCAAGCGCATTGAACAGAATGCAGCTCAGGGAACCAGCCTGGTGCGGGATGGCAGGGAAAATACCCCCGCTCGAGGATTCTTCGTCGGTCCGACGCTCTTCGACGAGGTGACACCGGAGCACCCAACCTTCTGCGAAGAACTATTTGGTCCGGTGCTGGCGGTAATGCATCCAGAATCGCTGGACGAGGCGATCGCGTGGGTCAATCGACTCCCCTATGGCAATGCCGGTACCATCTTTACCAGCAGCGGCAGTGCTGCGCGGCAGTTCGCCCGCGAAGCCGAGTGCGGTATGATCGGGATCAATCTGGGCGTTCCAGCTCCCATGGCGCTGTTCTCCTTTTCGGGTTGGGATCAGTCTTTTTATGGCGATCTCCACGTTCAGGGCATTGAAGGCGTGATGTTCTACACCCGGCAAAAGACGGTGTTATCGCGCTGGGATGCCGATTATAGAAGGGTGCAGGGCTGGTAATGCCAAACCAGGAGCAGGAAACGATGGCAAAAGATTTTGCATTTGAGATGGTGGCGGCAAATATCCGCTTTGGACCTGGTGCGACCCGCGAAGTGGGTATGGATCTGGTCGACCGCGGCCTCAAGCGGGTAATGGTTCTCTACGATCCCAATCTGGCCGAATTCTATCCGGTGACCACTGCGCTGGAGGCGCTGGAAGCGGAGAAAATCGATTTTTCTCTTTTCGATCAGGTTAGAGTAGAGCCTACGGATACCTCTTTTCAGGCTGCTATCGAGTTCGCTTGCGAGGGAGATTTTGAGGGCTTTGTCGCCATCGGCGGAGGGTCGACGATAGATACGGCCAAGGCTGCCAATCTCTATTCGAGTTATCCACCTGGCGACTTTATGGACTACGTCAATGCGCCTATCGGCAAGGGGCTGCCGGTTCCCGGGCCGCTCAAACCCCTGATTGCCCTGCCGACTACGGCCGGCACCGGCAGTGAGACCACGGGAGTAGCCATTTTCGATCTGGAGAAAATGCACGCTAAGACCGGCATTGCCCATCGTCTACTAAAGCCTACCCTGGGGATCGTCGATCCAGAAAATACGCGCACCTTGCCGCCGGCGGTGGCGGCGGCCACGGGACTGGACGTACTCAGCCACGCTCTCGAGTCGTTTACGGCGATTCCCTTCGATACGCGACCTTTGCCGGAGAGGCCGCTTTTGCGGCCAGCGTACCAGGGTTCGAATCCCATCAGCGATTTGTGGGCCCTCGAAGCCCTGCGGATGGTGGCCAGGTATCTGCCCCGCGCCGTGGCGGATCCGCAGGATGACGAAGCGCGGGCGCAGATGATTCTGGCCTCGGCCTTCGCCGGCATTGGATTTGGCAATGCCGGCGTCCATCTCCCGCACGGGATGTCTTATCCGGTCGCCGGCATGGTCAGGGAGTACGTGCCACCGGGTTATCCGGTGGATTACCCATTGGTGCCACACGGCATTTCCGTGATCCTGAATGCCCCGGGTGTCTTTCGTTTTACTGGTTCGGCTTGTCCGGAGCGCCATTTGCAGGCTGCAGAGGCTCTGGGCGCCGATATTGCCGGCAAGAGCACGGCCGATGCCGGCGAGATTCTCGCCACACAGATCATTTCGTTCATGCACTCGCTCGGCATGCCCAGCGGCTTGAGCGCGCTTGGCTTCAGCAGCGAAGACATTCCCGCTCTGGTGCAGGGCACATTGCCTCAGCACCGGGTGACCAAACTTTCGCCGCGTCCGGCCGGCGAAGAAGAACTGGCGGCGCTTTTCGAGGCGGCTCTGAACTACTGGTAGGAATTCCAAAATTATATTTGCTATGGTTGCCGCGGAGACTTCATGCGCAGCTGAGGAACTTTATATCGGTCTGGATGTGGGCACGGGAGGGGTCCGGGCACTGGCCGTTGGCGCCAGCGGCCGGATTGCAGCCCGAGCTACTGCCGATTTGCAAACCGGCCACGCGCCTCAGCTAGAAGGTTGGCACGAGCAAGATCCCCTGGACTGGTGGAATGCCAGTTGTCTGGTGCTAGCAGATTTGATGCTGCAATTACAAGATGCTGGGGTAGCGCTCGAGGCCCTGCGTGCACTTGCCATCGACGGTACCTCCGGCAGTCTTGTGTGCCTGGATGAACAACGGCGTCCATTGTGTCCGGCGCTGATGTACAACGATGGGCGCGCCCAGGAGGAAGCGGCACAGGTCAATTTGCTGGCCGCCGATTTCTGCGCTCGAATGGGATATCGTTTTGCGTCTTCTTTTGCCCTGCCAAAGATTGTCTGGCTGCAGCGGCACAAGCCCGCCATTTTTGCCCGAACTGTGATTTTTGCCCATCAGGCCGACTACATCCAGGGCAGGTTGACCGGGGGGGATGGCATAGCCGATTACAGCAATGCTCTGAAGACGGGGTACGACCTGGAAATTGAAGGGTGGCCGCATTGGCTAGAACACTTGCCTGGAATACGCGAACGGCTGCCCAGGGTCGTGCCACCCGGGGTTCGGGTCGGGCAGGTTAGTGCGGCGGCGGCGCGG
>CAXFTV010000022.1:0-5740 GCA_964005845.1 uncultured bacterium | reverse complement strand
GAATCCAGGTCCTTTTTCTCGCTGTTTTCCAAGGGGGTATAGTCCCTGGCCCACTGGACGTTCTGCAAGAGTTCCCCGGCATTGAATATGCCGATCACCGCTGTGGCTACTCCGGGCAGGCTCAAAGCATAGCGCAATGCCTGCCGGTGGTCGTGCGGACTCAGCGCGGAGGGGCGCGGCGTGTCGTAACTCATCCCCCGGGTTCCGCCGTAGACTTTCATGGCCGCCACGCCGGCATTTTGGGCCCTGGCCAGAGGCAGGACCTCTTCTTCGAAGTTATAGGTGTGCCGATCGCCGGGGTTGAGGGCGCACATGATGACGTCCACGTCCGCCTGGCGCAGCAGGCACGCCGCCTTCCACGGCGCATTGTGGGCGCTAAAACCCACGTAGCGGGTCAGACCCTGTGCCTGGGCCCGGCGCAAGCCCTCCAGGGCGCCGTCCTTGCCGAGCACTTCATCGACATCCAGGCTCCCCACGCTGTGAACATAGGTCAGGTCCACCTGACTGGTCTGCAGATCTTGCAGACTCTGTTCCAGCATGCGGCGGGCTTCGCTGGCGCTGGTGGTGCCGGTCTTGGTCACCAGAAAAACCTCGTTGCGGCGTCGCTGCAAGAGCGGCCCCAGCTGTTTCTGGGCGTTATTATAGGCCGGCGCGGTGTCGATATAAGTCAGTCCCAGATCAATGGCCCCTTCGAAGAGGGCCATGGCGTCTTCATCTTCCATACCAATCCCCCCAGGTGCGGTCCCCAGTCCCAATATGGGTACCAGTTCGCCGGTTTTTCCCAGCACCCGCTGCGGCAGGTTGGTGGTTTCAGCGGGTAGTTTTTTTTTCAAGTCGAGGGCTATTGACATGCGTCTGGTCTCCTTTTTTTCAGGTAAGAGAATAGAGCCGGTTAAACGCCGGGCCGGGCCCTGGAATACTGGGCCCGCTCGCCTTTAGCCGAGATGCAGAATTCCCCCGCCCCTTACCTAAAGAAACTGAAAGGCGTAGAGTTTGGCATTGCTCAGATCGATCTGGAGGCGCACCGGGCGGTCGGCCAGAGCCGCGATTGCGGCTTTGTCCCGCCACTTTACCACAAGGGCTGCCGCATCGTCGCCAATGGGGTTGCAGTCCTCCAGAGTATGGCCTGGAAGCGGTCGGCCATCGAGGTCCAGAAGGGCGAGGCGGGCTCTGCCCCCGTCGCCCACCTGAATATTTAATTCCAGGTGGGCGCCCTCAAAGAACAGCGGCGGAGTGCAAAACTGGCCGCCCTCGGGAGGTGCGTCGGCCGAGACGAAACCATCCAGGCGGTACTTGTTCAGGCGGCACTGCCGCCAGTTCCAGTTGGCCGGATCGTCCGCCGCAGGATCCCGCCGGCGGAAGCGGCCGCCGCCATGGGTCCACTGCCAGCCGGAATAATACTGGTAAAGGGCGTCGCCATCGCGGAAGAAAGGACCCAGAGGCTCGGCGCAGCCGTAGTCGAATTCGCCCTCTTCTCCATGCGCAATAAACACCTGCCGGTCGTAGCGCATCCAGTGCCAGCCATCGCGGCTGGCGGCGAACTGGGCGTTGACCACGCCGTCGTTGGAGTGGGGACTGTGGGGCCATTGCTCGTAGACCCAGGGGAACATGAAATAGGCATCGTCGGCAAAAGGGTACTTGTAGACCCCCCCGGGGTGGTAGATATCGGTTTCAGGGGGATCCAACTGGTCGCCGCACAATACGGTCCGGCAGGCCGCCGCCGGCCAGGGCTGGAGAATGTCGTCGGTCTCCAGCCGCGCCAGCATGCGGATGGGGCGGTACAGGGTGGGGGCGACTACGGGCGGGGCGCTCGGAATCGGTTCGACGAAGGGAAAGGACAAAGCGTTTGGGTCGGAGGTCTCCGCGGCGACTTGGCCGCGCACGTAAATCACGTAGCGGCCCAGATCTTCGTCCCACCAGGCCTGCTTCTGGGTATCAAAGGGATAATCCCACAGGATCGGACCGGAAGGGGACCAGTGAATGCCGTCGGGAGAGGTTCGCATGCTGGTGCGGCCATAGCCGTAGAGCATCTTGTAGCGCCGTCGCTCATCGGCATCGTGCGGATCCTTGAAAACATAGGCTAGACGGCAATCGATGCCGCCGTCGATGAGGATATTATTGTCCTTTGAGCCCTGGTATTCCACCAGGCCCAGTGAGGGTTTGTGCCAGTGGCGGCCATCCTCGCTTTCGGCATAACACACCTTCGAGGTGTCCTCCCACCAGTGCGGTACATCGAGGGCCTGATACCACATGCGAAAGCCGCCCTCGTCCTCGATGATGCTGAGATAGGTAAAATACGCCTTCTCCCAGGGGCGCTCGCTTTTGAGGACGGCCCCTTCCAGCTTTTCGGGCGGATTGACGACCAGTTCGACATTCTGCCTGGATTGGATAAAGCGGTGGTCGATGAATAATTGTTTGCGCTTGCCGACCGGCAGGGGTGAATGCATAGCTCCTCCGCTAGGCGGTGCGGTATTCCTTGAGAAGCTCGTAGTCGGGCTCCACCCCCAGACCGGGCTGGTCGGGCACGGTCACGTAGCCGTCGGCGTCCAGGGCTAGAGGATTGGTGAAAATTCGTCCGCGCAAAGGGTCCACCGTCTCGCGGTAAAATTCCAGCATCAGGCCGTTGGCAATGGCGCCGACCAGGTGGACGTGGATTTCCTGGGCCCCGTGGGGTGCGATGCGCAGGTCGTGGGAAGCCGCCAGTGCCGCCACTTGCATAAATTCGGTGATGCCCCCCAGAATCTGGGCATCGGCGTTGAGAATGGCCGCCCCCTGGTGCTCGATAAGGTCGCGAAAACCGTAGCGGGTGTATTCATTTTCGCCACTGGCGATGGGTATTGTCGTCGACTGTGCCACCTGGGCATGACCGCGGTAGTCGTCTGGCGCCACCGGTTCTTCGAACCAGAACACATCGTAGGGTTCCATTTTGCGGGCTATCTCGATAGCCTCGTAGGCTGAGTAGGCATTGTTGGCATCTACCAGCAATTTGATCTCCGGGCCGATGGTTTGCCGCACGACCCGGACGCGCTCAACATCTTCGCGGATGGGAACCCCGCCGACCTTCATCTTGATGGCGCGGGCTCCCAGGGCGAGATTTTCTTCCATTTCTCCGGCCAACTCTTCGAGCCCCTTGCCCTCCTCGTAGTAGCCGCCGGCCACGTAGGTCGGGATGCGGTCGGTATAAGCGCCCAGCAATTTATGCACCGATTTGCCCACGGCCTTGCCCATCAGATCCCACAGGGCGATGTCAATACCGCTGATTACCTGAGTGGAAAGGCCGCGGCGTCCGACAATTTTAGGCAGCCACATATCGGCCCAAATGCGGCGGTAGGAAAAGGGGTCGGCGCCGATCAGCACCCCTTTGAAGTGCTCGACAAAAGCGCTGGTCACCCCTCCCGCACGTCCGATGGAGGTGCCGCCGTCCCAGCCGATGCCGGTGAGGCCGGCGTCGGTGTGAATGTGGATCAAATTCAGAGCCACGTTGCTGTATGTGTATTTGCCATTGCTGATGGGTTTGGGGCGCGGCCAGGAATAATGCTGCACCTCGATATCGGTAATCTTCATCGTCGATTTCCCCTCGGGATTTTCGTCTCGTTCGCGTTACGAGCTCGCGATAAAGCCGGATTAGAACATCTCATAGCGCTTGGCAAGTCCGAGTTCCGTCAAAATTTCCCCCAGTCGCGCAGTTGTCGGCCCGTCGATGGGAATTCCCTGTGCGGCGCGTTGCTGGCGCTCGCGGTGGGCGCGTTCTCCCGGAATGAGGATTTCTTCAACGCCGGGAGCTTTGGGCGTGTTCTTTATGGCGGTGACGAATGTTTCGACCGCAGTGGCGAAGTGCTGCGGCGGCCCAAAGAAGGCTGGATCGATTACCTGGATGAAAATGCCGTTGCCCTCGCGATCGCCCTCGGTACCGCTGCTCAGGCCGGCGCCACCGAGGCCACCGGCAAGGATGTCGACGAGCAGACCGAGGGCAAAACCTTTATATCCGGCTAAGAGCCCCCCCAGAGGCAGCAGAGCGCTTTCCTGGGGATCCGCGAAAAAGGTATTGGGATCGGTGGTGAGTGCGCCCTTCTGGTCGATGAGCCAGCCTTCCGGCACGGGTTCGCCGCGATTGGCCAGCATCCGCAGCTTGCCAAAGGCCACCATACCGGTTGAGACATCAATGACGATAGGGGACTGGCCCCGGCGCGGGATGCCGGCTGCCAGCGGATTGGTGCTCAGGAAGGGCTGGGTGCCGCCCCAGGGGACGACGCTGGGACCACCACCGGCATCGTTGACCATGAGCAGGCAAATTAGACCATTCTGCGCCGGTTCGAGGACGTAGCTGCCAAGGCGGGCGATGTCGTTCGAGTTGATGGTGCCGACGCAGCCTATACCGGTCCGGCGCGCCTTAGCGCTGGCCAGGCGGATGGCATGGGTTGCGGTGACCGGGCCCAGGCCCCAGCCGGCATCCAGGTGGGCGCTGGCGGCAGTTTCATTCAAAAGTTCAATTTTGGCGCCGGGTACCATGGTGCCCTGGCGGATGCCATCGAAGTACTTGGGAATGCGCATGATGCCGTGGGAATCGTAGCCGGATAGACTTGCCTCCAGGAGGACTTCGGCGATTATTTCGCACTCGGTTGCAGGAACCTCCAATGACTGCAGAATATCGACCATCAAGCGGCGCAAGACGTCGCTGGCGACTTTCAGTTCAGGGGTCGGCGAGTTTGTCATCATGAGATCCTATATTTCTTCCAGCGCGGTGCGGATGGCATTGACTAAATGGTCGATGTGCTCCTCTTCCATAGGCAGCGAAATATTGCCGCCATTCTTCCAGTAGATGGAGTGGTTGATGAGCCAGAAGAACAACCACTTGTGCAGTGTTTCGTCGTCCAGGGCGGCTTCGCGGTAGTTGCGCGGTGGGGCCGGCAGGAAGTGGATCCGGAAGATCGAGCCGACTACCGTGATCTGGGCCTGGATGCCGGCTTGTGCAAAGACCGCCTCCAGCTTGAGGCCCAGGCTCCGGGTGGTTGCCTGCAGTTTTTGGTAGGCCTCCGGCGTCAGGGCGCGGAGGGCAGCTAGACCCGCGACCATGGCCAGGGGGTTGGCATTGTAGGTGCCGGATTGGGGGATCTTGGGCGCCCCCGCGGTCGGATCGTATTGAGCCATGATATCGGCTCGGCCACCAAAAGCGGCTCCGGCGGTGCCACCGGCGATGACTTTGGCCAGGGTCGTGAGGTCGGGCCTTACTCCGTAGACCTCTTGCGCACCGCCGCGGGCCACCCGGAAACTGATGATCTCATCAAAGACGAGGAGCACGCCGGCGCGTGCGGTGATTTCTCTGAGTTGGAGGAGGAAATCGTTTGTTGGCATAGTCATGCCGGTGGAAGTAGACAGCGGATCGACGATGACCGCTGCCAGCTCGTCGGCATGGGCGCGGATGATGGTTTCGCAGGCCCCGGCATCGTTGAAGGGTAGTACCAGCACTTCTTCCAGAGTGGAAGGGGCCAGCCCGACCGAGGAAGCCACGGAACGGGGCCGTTCGGGCGGCCCCAGGGAGGGGCCGAGGGGCGGTACGTAGCTTACCGTGACCCGGTCGTCGACGCCGTGAAAGGCACCCTCGAATTTGGCGATTTTTGCTTTGCCGGTAAAACCTTGAGCGGCTCTAAGGGCATTGAGGACGGATTCGGAACCCGAACTGCAAAAGCGGATACGCTCCAGGGAAGGCATCCGCTGCTGCAGCAATTCGGCCATTTCCACT
>CAXFTV010000021.1:0-5183 GCA_964005845.1 uncultured bacterium | reverse complement strand
GCATTGTTGACCAGGATGTCCAGCCGGCCCCGGGCGGCGACCAGATCTTCAAAAAAGGCGTTTACCGCGGTGCTGTCGGTGACGTCCAGCTGGGCCGCTTCCACTTTCAGACCCTGCTGTTGCAGTTGGGCAGCGGCGGTCCGGGCTTTGTCGAGTTGCAGATCGGCGATGATGGCGGTGGCGCCATCGCGCGCCAGTTGTTCGACCGTGCCCAGGCCCAGGCCCTGGGCCGCGCCGGTGACCACGGCAAGGGCGCCGTCCAGACTGTGGGGGGAAGTTGGTTCAGCGGTCATTTTTCGATCTCCTCTGGCTAAAGATTACATCTCGACCCAGGTGGAGCCCTTGTCGCAGGACTCCACGGTTTTGTAGATGAACTGCATACCGCGCACGCCGTCGTGTACAGTGGGAAAATTGTAGTCTGCAATTTTCATCGGGACGCCGTCAATGTGGCTGCGGATGGCCTCGACGACGCCATCGTAAATTGTCGCGAAGGCCTCCAGATAACCCTCTGGATGGCCGGTGGGAATACGGGTGGCGCCGGCGGCGTCGTCGGAGAGGTAACCCTGGCCGCGGCTGAGCACCTGGCGCGGTTCGCCGTAGCGGTTGAATTCGAGGTAGTTGGGGTTTTCCTGCGACCACTTGAGAGCGCCCTCGGAGGCGTAGATTCGCAGAGTCAGGCCGTTTTCCTCGCCAGTGGCGACCTGGCTGATACTCAGCACGCCTTTGCCGCCACCGGCAAAACGCAGCAGGGCATTGACGTCTTCGTCGAGCTGGCGATCCGGCAGAAAAGTACTTTTGTCAGCGCACAGGGCCGTGATTGGATCGCCGGTGACGTACTCCAGCAGGTTGACGCAGTGAGTGCCCACGTCGCCCATGGTGCCGCCGATGCCCGACTGGGATGGATCTACCCGCCAGGCCGCCTGTTTCATGCCCAGTTTTTCGTGCGGGACCATGAGGAAGTCCTGCAGGTACTCGACGATGACTTTGCGCACCTGGCCCATCTGGCCGGACTGGAAGAGATGGCGGGCATGGCGGATGAGCGGGTGGCCGGTGTAGTTGTGGGTCAGGCCGAAGACCCGTCCCGAGTTTTCCACCAGCGCGGCCAGTTCCCGGGCTTCGTCCAGGGTGTAGGTCATGGGTTTGTCGCAGACGACGTGAAAGCCGGCCTCCAGGAAAGTTTTGGCGATGGCGAAGTGGGAGACATTGGGTGTCACGATGGTGACGAAGTCGATGCGCTCGGCCGCCGGGAGTCCGGCTTCGGCCGCGGCCATATCGGCGTAAGTGTCGTAACAGCGGGATGGGTCGAGGTAGAGTTCGGCACCGGTGGTGCGGGTGTTTTCGGGGTCCTGCGAAAAACAGCCGGCCACCAGTTCGATCTGCATGTCGAGCGCGGCCACCATGCGGTGCACGCCACCGATGAAGGCGCCCTGGCCGCCGCCGACCATGCCCATGCGCAATTTGCGTTTCCAGGAATCCATTTCTGCTTTCCTCCTTTTGAAATCGGCTTAACTCAAGCCGAGAATTTTTCTATTGGAGGCCACGTCCGCCTGGCCGCTGGCAAAATCATCGAAGGCAACGTCCGTGGTCTGAATGAGGTGCTGGGAAATAAAGGGCGCACCTTCGGCCGCACCTTGCTCGGGACTCTTGATGCAGCATTCCCACTCCAGCACCGCCCAGCTGTCGTAGCCAGCCTCGGTGAGCAGGGTGAAGACGCGCGAGAAATCGACCTGGCCGTCACCGGGGGAACGGAAACGTGCGGCGCGCTCGGTCCAGGGCTGATAGCCGCCGTAGACTCCGACGCGGCCGCTGGGCCGGAACTCGGCATCCTTGACGTGGAAACCTTTGATGCGGTCGCCGTAGAGCTGGATAAACTGCAGATAGTCCAGCTGCTGCATGAGAAAGTGACTCGGGTCGTAGTTGAGGCAGGCGGCCTCGTGATCGTCGGTGTGGTCGAGAAACATCTCGAAGGTGGCACCGTCGAAAATGTCGGAGCCGGGGTGCAGCTCAAAGCCGATGACGGTGCCCGCGTCGGCGGCCAGGTCCAGGAGCGGGCGCCACAGTTTGGCCAGTTCCTTGAAGGCTTCGTCGATGATGCCCTCGGGACGCTGCGGCCAGGGGTAGAGCATGTGCCAGGCAAAGCTGCCGGATAACACCGGAACGCAGTGGGTACCCATATGGGCCGAAGCACGGATGGTTTTTTCCACTTCGCCGGCCGCCCAGCGGGTGCGTTCCTCGCCTTTCATACCGGGGGGGTGGAAGCCTTCGAAGAGGACTTCATAGGCCGGGTGCATGACCAGGACTTGCCCGGCCAGGTAGGCGGCCAGTTCGGTGGGTTCGAGCCCCATCTCCTGGAGCTTGCCTTTGTAGTCGTCGCAGTAGGTCTTGGATTCGGCTGCTTGATCGATGTCGATAGCGCGGCTGTCCCAGGCCGGTATCTGCACCCCTTTGTAGCCCAGATCGGCAACCCATTTGCCGATGTTGTCGATGTTGTCGTAGGGTGCTTCGTCGCGCATGAATTGGGCCAGGAAAATGGCCGGTCCCTTGATGCTGGCCATGGCTTACTCCTTGGTTTGTCTTGCGAGGATGGTCATGGATGAGCTGCTATTTTTAGGATCCCAGCTAGCACGCGAGCGGCGGGTGGCGGAAACAGGGTTGGGATTTCGGCGTTGTTATAAGGCTCAGGACGCCCTCTGGCGCAAAGGCCCCGGAGCGCCTCCACATCTCCCCTTCCGATTTCCCCTCGTTTTTGAAATCCGTTCGCTTATGCCGTTTTTGGAGCAGGTGAGTTTTATGTTCTACCATTTTGGGGTTGATGTCAAGCTTACCTGGTCTTTGAACCAAGGCCTATCATTTCGGTCAGGTTTTCGCTGTCGACGACAAAATCGCGGGCGGGTCGGGGTGGATTGCCCCAGTGCTTAGAGCGATCCTCGCCACTAATGACGATGCCCTCTTCGCCCCAGCCAAAACCGGGGATAGCGCGCACGTCCGGGGTGCAGTAGCGCAAGGTCAGGCCGCAGCGCCGGCGGCTGGAGAGGTTGGTATTGGAGCTGTGCAGCAAAAGATCCGAGTGCAGGGAAATCGCGCCGGCCTTGAGCTCTACGTCGACGATTCCGCCGAACTGTTCGGCATCTTCGACCGTCTGGCTCAGAACATTTTTATCCGCCGCTTCGCTCGGGCGATAGGTCAGGTGGCCGTGGTGGTGCGAGCCGGCGACGAAACGCATGCAGCCGTTTCCGGTATCGGCGTCGTCGATGGCCAGCCAGACGGTGACGGTTTTGGAGGGACTCAGGGGCCAGTAGCTGGCGTCCTGGTGCCAGTCGACGATTTTGTCTTCGCCGGGCAACTTGCAAAAGTAGTGTCCGGCCCAGCCGACGACGTCGGGGCCCAGGATGTCCTGGACGCAGGCCACGATTCGGGGGTGCGTCAAGGTGTCGTAGACCATGCCGTATTTCAAGTGGGCAGAATAAATGGAATAACTGCTGCCGCCCGCGCGCAGTACCTGGGCTAAGATTTCATCAAAAAAGTTCCGCTGTGCAATGATTTCTGCGGTATCGAAGATGGGAATACCTTTGATATAGCCCTCGCGGTTGTAGGCATCGATCTGGGTGCGGGTGAGGGCGGTGGGGTCGGCGGCCGTGCTGGGATGGAAGGTCAGGTCGCGGTCCATGGCCGCCAGTTCCGGCATGCTGGGCATGGATTTGAATTGTTGCTGAGTGGTCATTTTTGCCTCGTTTTTCAGGAGTTATTACAGAGGTCCATCACCTGCATAGAACAGGATGTTAAAATATGGCCGGGATAGGAAGTGCGCGTCAAGTGTTTGCGAGGGTGCAAAATGTGCCGAGTTAGCGCCGTAGCGAGTTTGGCATATCATCTGTAGACCGCCTGAATCAACCCCCTTATCACCCCCACTGCATAAGCTCGCCCGGCCCGGCCGGTGGCGTCCTGTACAATGCCCGGGGTGTGGTCCATCATAAAGGGTCCACTGAATCCCGCATCCCGGTACACCGTCATGGCCCGGTACATATCTATGTCGCCCTCGTCCATAAATACTTCCTGGAAAGAGGGTAGGCAGCCGCGCACGTTGCGGAAGTGGACGAAGATGATTTTTTCCTTGCCGGCCATCTCGGCAATCGCCTCGTAGACGTCGACACCCATCTCGGTAACGCATCCCTGGCAAAAGAGCATGCCATTGGCGGAACTCGGAGCCATGGCGAAGATACTGCGGTATTGCTCCAGACTCGAGGCGATCTGGGCAACCCCTGCCAGCGCTTCGGGAATCGGCGGATCGTCCGGATGCAAGGCCATGCGCACGCCGGCTTCTTCGGCTACCGGAATCACCTCTTTCAGAAAGCGCGCCAGGTGCGCTTGGATTTCGCTCTCAGATACGGGCGGCTGGTGCAGCACCGGGCGGTTGTGGTCGAAGTGGGCGCGTTCGAAGGTGCTGTAGGAGGCGCCGCCTCTACCCTTTGTGGAGGGGGTGCGGAAGTTGCCCATGGGTTTGAAGTTGTAACCCAGGGCGGGAATGCCAGCCGCGCCGATGCCGCGCAGCATGGCCGACCAGGCGGCGATCTTCTCGTCGCGGTCGCTGTGTCCCAGGGCGATTTCGTCCCAACCGGCCATGAAAATACTGTGGAGTTCCATGCCGTGGCCTTCGACTTTTTCTCTAGCCGCGGTGAAAAAAGAGGTGCTGTCGCGGCCGTCGCGCAGATCCAGGGTGGGGTCGCTTTGCGCCATGGCGCGAATGTCGAGGCAGAGGTAGTCGATGCCGATGGCTTTGAAGAAATCGAGGTTTTCGTCGGTGAAGTGGTCCCAGCTGAGCAGGTCCTGGATGTACATGTAGATCTCCTTCAGGATTCGAGTAGAAAGACCCGGGTTTCCGGCGGCTGCAGATCGAATGTGATGGCAGTGGCGTTGCGGGCATAATCGGTATTGGCTACCACGTCGCGCACCTTGGCTGATTTTTGCAGCGCGAGTTTTTTGACGCCGCCCTTGAGAGAGTGCAGCGCCACCATGCTGCCGTTGGCCAGCACGATGTCATTGGACTCGCAGTAGACGTGCGCGCCGGCAAAGCGGGCGATGTTGCGCCACAGATTGGCCGGCAGTGGTACTGCGGCCATAAAGAGCGCAGCGTAGTCGCCCGGACCCAGTTCCCGCTCGCCCCTGTAGACGCCGCGGGCTCCCCT
>CAXFTV010000020.1:0-2637 GCA_964005845.1 uncultured bacterium | reverse complement strand
GATCCAGTTCGACGATGTCGACATTGTACTCGAGCAGGAGCCGCCTCGCCTTGTTGACCGCGGCCTGGGCTTCATTTTCGTTGGGGCTGTTACTCAGTGACAGCAATTTTTTGATGCGCCGCAGGATGCGCTCGTCGGCGCCCGGCGCGGCAGATGATTCACCCCCCTCCCGGGCCCGCGGACTGCAGCGCAATTTTTTACAGGCCTGCCGGAACGCCGCCCCGTGCGGTTCTTCGCCGCGGATCTGCAGGACTTCATCGACATACTGATGCGCCATTTCGTGCCGCAGAGTTTCCATGACCTCGAGCCAGGGGTGGCGCTCTATGTGGCGCACCGAAATACTGAGGCGACGATAGCTCGCATCCCAGTGCCCCAATTCACCTTCAGCTTCACTCAACACGATAAGCGGTTCTCGCAGGGCCTTGCCCAGGTACTCTTCGTCGTAGTAGCGCCACCACTGATAGAGTTTGCGATTCCAGATCCGGTAGAGTTCCGTCCTGATATCCTTTTCCCCGGACGACATCCGCTAGCGCAGGGAGCGCAGGAAAGACGGACTGAAAGTGCCGCGAGCGACCTCGGCCACAGGCCCCTTCATAGTTAAATCAAAGTCTTCCCTCACATCGATGTGCAAGGTACCCCCAGCTGCCTTGACACTGACCGGACTTTGCACCAACCCCAGCCGCACCGCCGCGCTGGCAGCAGCACACGAAGACGATCCCGACGCCTGGGTCTCACCGGCACCGCGCTCCCAGATGAGGATGTAAATCGACTTGGGCCCCACCGGCACGGCCAGCTGGACATTGATGCGCCGGGGAAATAGCTTGTGATTTTCCAGCACTGGACCCAGGGCGAGTAATTCGTCCCGGCTCCACTCCTGACCCTTTTCCCGGAAGATTACGCAGTGTGGATTGCCGACGCTCACCCCGGTAAAGCGCAATTTCTGCCCCAGAACCGCAATCGGCTGTTCGATCAATTCGGCAACCTTGAGACTACAGGGCAGGTGCCTTGGCACAAAAGTAGCCCGGCCCATTTCCACCGTTGCCGAAGCCGGGTCGCCGTGGCGGTCGAGGTGCAAAGCCATTTCTACCAGTCCGCCCTTTGTCTCCACCGTAAAACGACGTCGGCGAGTCCGGCGGGTGGCGTAGAGATAGCGGCCAAAAATGCGCAGACCATTGCCGGACTTCTCGGCTTCACTGCCGTCCGGATTGTAGATCCGCACCCCGAAATCGGCGCGCTCGGACGGCGTCAGAGCCAGGATACCGTCGCTGCCCACCCCCCAGTTGCGGTCGCAAATCGCGCGGATATTTCCAGGGGTCAGGCGAAACCCCAGTTCTTCCGGATCGACCGCAATATAATCATTGCCGAGGCCGTGTCCGATGAAAAAACCATTTTTCATATTTTCCTCCCAAAAAGCTGTTATCTATATTAATATTAAATTAGAAACTTCATTTTCGCAGGTCAACAAACACCGCCCTAAGTCAGTTCTATGAATTCTCCCGACCATTTGCGCCAGCAGCTTTTTTCCGCGGGTTATTGCGTCGCCCAGGGCCTGCTCGGCAAATCCCTGCTGCAGCGCCTGCGCCGAGCCGTCAAGCCAATTATAAAATCAAACCGGGATTCACCCCCTTCCCACTTCGGCTTGATTACCTCCTGCCCGTACGCAGATGATGCCTTTGCCGAATTGATCGCCTGGCCTCCAGCCCTCAAGCTACTGCGGGAAATGGGTTTTGAGGACAATCGCTGGATGTCGTTTTACTTGATAGACAAACCGCCACATTCGCGCCCTCTGTGGTGGCATCAGGATTGGCTGTTCTGGGACGATCCCACGAGCGCCATCGCCAGGCCCATCCAGGTGTTTCTATCCTACTACCTGGAGGATACGAATATTGCCAACGGCTGCCTGCGCGTAATCCCCGCTACCCACCGGCAGCGGCACCCAATCCACAATGTCCTCCTGACCCACGATGAAGTACCCGAAGACCTCCCCCCCGATCACCCCATGTTTGAGGACCTACCAGAGGCCGTCGACGTGCCCGTACAGGCCGGTGATATCGTGCTGGGTGATGCCCGTTTGGTACACGCGGCTCGGGGCAACCAGACCGCTGCCCACCGCCCTCTCTTGCTGGGCTGGTATCTACTGGATTTCCACCTTCTTTCGCCACCATTGCAAGAAGCTTATGCGCATGCCTACGGAGGGCACACCTTCACGCCGCCCGGCTGGTGGGCCGGAACGGCAGGTGAAGCGGTAAAAAACTTAGTCGTCGATCCACCCAGCGGCGCAGTTGCGGCACGGCGCAACCGCAAACCGGGCATCTATCTCCAACGCTGAAGGGTACCACCCAGCTACATGATAAATTTAGTCCTCGCCCTCCCCTCCGAAGCCCGCCCTCTGCTAAGCTACTTTGGCTTGCAAAGGCCGAATTCTTCCACCGACTTCCCCCTTTACGAAAAGGATGGACTGCGCCTGATTGTCAGCGGCATCGGCAAGACCGCCGCCGCTGCTGCAACGGCTTACCTGCGCGCCCTCCGGCCGCCATGCCCGGCCCTCTGGCTCAACATTGGCGTGGCCGGGCATGGCGAGCATGGCGTGGGCACCCCTCTACTGGCCCATAAAATCATCGATGCTTCCAGCCGCCG
>CAXFTV010000019.1:0-4588 GCA_964005845.1 uncultured bacterium | reverse complement strand
CCGCTACAGGCGTGGATAGGTCAGGGCAAGGAAGGTAGAAGACTGCTCCATGCCCTGAGTGGCTACAACATCTCCTGGTCCTTAGGTGTGCTGGCGGGGCCGGTGTTGGGCGGTTTGCTCTATGCCGTTTATCCCACCGGAGTTTTCGCGCTTTGCGCGGCTTTGATGGGCCTACTTGCAATCGGACTCACAGTAGTTCGGGTAAGAGAAGAAGAGGTGCCGGCTGCAGCGGCGTCTGGACCCACCTCCTTTCCTCTTGCGCGAAGGTTTTTACCCATCGCCTGGATCGCCAATTTCGCCACATTTTTCAGCGGCGGGGCAATAAGAGCTCTATTTCCCAAGCTGGCCGGGGATCTGAAGATTTCTCCGGAATTACTTGGCTACCTCCTGGGTTTGATCGGAGTGGCGCAGCTCGTCACTTTTGTGGTGTTGGCACGGGGCGGCTGGTGGCAGTTTCGCTGGGGCCCCCTGGCCGCGATCCAACTTGTGGGTGCAGGCGGTCTTTTTTTGCTTGCCGCCAGCCAATCGCCCTTTATTCTGGGTGTCGCATTACTGTTGCATGGGCTGCAGGCTGGAGTGACCTTCACCGCCAGCATTTTTTATAGCCTCTACACCAGGGGAGGAGGGGGGCGGCGCACTGGATTCCACGAGGCGATCATCGGCAGCGGTTTTTTATTCGGACCGTTGCTGGGGGGATTGGCCGCCGAGCACATTGGTTCCCGCTCCCCGTATCTGCTTTCGGCCGGAGTCGTATTCGGTGGCCTTGCGCTGCAATACTATTTTCTCAAAAACAGTCGGGGGGCAGGCTAGGGTTGGCAAAAACTCCCTGCGGCCTCTGGTAAGGCCACAGGGAGTTTACCCAGAGGCTTTAAACCTGTATAGCTTGATCCAGGGCGCGAATATAGCCGATGGTCCAGGCCAGGCCAGCAGCCGAGTCGCCGCCAATAGACGGGTAGTGTTCCGGGTAGATCTGCCCCCGATAGCCGATCTGCTTAAGAGCGCGGATCGAGCCGACCATGTCTACTTCGCCGGCTCCGAAAGGCACTTCGAGATAGCCCATGGCGGCGAAGCGCTGCTCGATCTCCGGGTCCACCGGACCGGAGACCTGGGTGACGACATCGCGGATGTGGAACATGAAGATTTGCTCGCCGTAGTTGAGGATATCATCCACCAGATTGTCTCCCGCCATCTGGGATTTGCCCTGGCAATAGGTGACGCCGTTGTGGGGGCTCGAGACCTCGCCGAGCAAGCGCGACATGGTGGCGTAGTTCCACAACAGGCGGTCGGGCCGATGGAAGTGGTGGGTGGAAATCTGCACCCCCGCTTGGGTGGCGATGGCGATGAGTTCGCGGTAGACCTCGATCAGCCCCCCCCAGAGCTGTTCGCGGGCATCTTCGGAATCCAGCGGGTCGACGTTGAGGTAGAGATGGACGTAGGGGATGCCAGCTGCACCCATGCCCTCGACCAGGCGGCCGAGTTTTTGGAGTTCGCTTTTGCGGACCTCGAGATCCGCAAAAGCGCTTTGCGGGATGCGGGGCGGCGTCAGCCCCGCCAGGGTAACGCCGGCATCGGCGTACTGATCAGCCATATCTTTTATAGCCCCGGATAGGGGTACTGCATCATCGTCCTGGGAGTCTATATTGCCACTACTCAGAACGATATGGCGCACATCGGTATCGCGGCAGAATTCGAGGTTGCGCTCGTGATCGGCCCCGTGAGGGGAAAAAATGCCAATATCCAGCATAAGTACCTCCGTATGTGGGTGAAAAAATAAAGAAAATATTCCCGGCTTGAATATAGTCTATTGGATCCGGTTGGTATAGGGAAAGAGGCGGCGGCGGTCTTGCGAGGGGCCATCGGATTGTTTATTTCCTTAGGGGCCTTGCGAGAATTTCCGGTTGGCTTCACCCGACCACGTCCCTCTGTGATCAGATTCGGTGCCGTTCATGCTCTTAGGGCTGAGAAGCCATCTCAATATACAAGTTTGCAATTGCGCCCTGGACTCGGCCGGAATTCAAATCGGCATCTGAAGGGATCGACGATGCAATTTGCCCAATCGCAGAAAGGGGAGATCTAATGGTGGAAAAATGCAGGGCCTTTGCGCCCGGCAATATCTCTTGTGTCTTTAAAATCGTCCACAACCCGGATCCCACCCGGATGCATTCGTTGGGTATGGGGTTCACCGTGCGTGAAGGGGTAGTGGCGACAGTGTCCCTGGATGGCGGCAGTACCAAGGTGGAATTTAACGGCGAAGCAGTAGCTTTTCCCACGGTCTCGGCTGTGGTCGAGAAACTGACGCCCCAGGCGGTGCGCGTGCAACTGGAATCTCCGCTGCCTCTGAGTTGCGGTTTTGGCTTGAGCGGGGCGTCTGCACTGGCTACCGCGTACGCGGTGAACTCCCTGTTGCAAGTGGAGCGGGACGAGGAGCAATTGGCCATGATCGCACACGTGGCCGAGGTGGAGAATCTGACGGGCCTTGGGGATGTCTGTGCCCAGTATCACGGTGGTTGCCTGGTCAAGTTGCGAGAGGGGCACCCCCTGGCTGCCGAGTCCTTACCAGTTGGCGAGCAGCCGATTTATTATCGCTATTTCAGTCCTATACAAACCAGGGAAGTGCTCGGGGACTCCAGGCGGAAAGAGCAGATCAACAGAGCAGCCGACCGGGCATTGGCAGGTATCAAGAACGATCTGAAAGCGGGGGAGATCGATTTTGTTTCCTGTATAAAAATTTCCAAGTTGTTTGCCCTTGAAAGCCGCTTGTTGAAGGACCAGAGAGTCCAGCAAATCATTCGGCAGGTCGAAGATGCCGGCGGCGTAGCCTCTATGATCATGCTTGGAAATGCGGTCTTCAGCAACCGGCCTTTTACCGCAGCGCAGGAGACGCGACTGCTGCAGCACAGCGTGAGGCTAATTTAGG
This sequence comes from uncultured bacterium, assembly GCA_964005845.1. Classification (GTDB taxonomy): domain Bacteria; phylum Latescibacterota; class UBA2968; order UBA8231; family UBA8231; genus CAXFTV01. The sequence continues at coordinate 1,671 of CAXFTV010000019.1, read as the reverse complement.
TGAGTGATTTATCCACGACTCATCCCCGCTACGCATCGCTGAAGATACGGGATGCCATTACCGCCGGCGTGGAACAGGGGATTACCTCGATCCATGGTTTGATCGCCCACGGTCGCGGCGAGGCCTTCGACTACCTGATCGGGGAAAAAACCCGGCCTTTTGCCCGTGCGGCCATGCGGGCGGCGGCGGCTTTGCTTTTGCGGGCCCAGCACCCCGTGATCTCGGTAAATGGCAATACCGCTGCCCTGGTAGCGGCCGAGTCGGTAGCACTGGGCCGCCTCCTGCAAGCACCCCTGGAGGTCAATATTTTTCACGCCTCGAAAGAACGGGAGCGGGCCATTCGGCGGCATCTGGAAAAACACGGCGCCACCGCAGTCTTGATGCCCTCAAGGGAAGCCGAGCTAAATTTTATTGATTCGAATCGCCGCTTTGTCCACCCGGAGGGCATTTTTCGTGCCGATGTTATTTTTGTACCTCTGGAAGACGGCGATCGCTGCACCGCATTGCGCCAGATGGGCAAGGAGGTGGTCACCGTGGATTTGAATCCAATGTCGCGGACAGCCGCGCACTCCAGTGTCGCTATCGTTGACAATGTAGTGCGGGCTTTGCCGCAGTTGATCGCCCAGATTCGGGCGTTGCAGTCCGCCTCTGCCAAGGCCCTGGCAGAGCTGATAGCCGGGTATCACAACGACGCTGTCCTGCAGGAGGCCTTAGAGTGCATTCGAGGCGGCAAATGAGATCGGTTTTCCGCCTTCTTCACAGGGGGCGAGTAGCCTGGTTTTTATACTATCTGGGGATGCGTTAGCGCTCAAAAATCTTCCATTTCTGCCGCCTGCGGCAAATTGTACGGGGCATTCCTGGATAGGCCAACACCCTGCCTAAAGGGCGGCTGGCAAAGGCCCTGGCCGGTCCTGGCGCATTTATCTGGATGGGCACTGATGCCAATTGACAGCTGGCCAAAGGTTAGGGGGGCTCTTCTTCGCCGAGGGCGCGCTGCAGAATTTTGCGCGCCGTTCGCAATTGTTCGTTTTCTCCGTGGCGGGCGGCATAATCATCCACAATTTGCAGTGCTTCCCTGGCTCTGTCCGTCAGTTGCAGGCAGGCTGCCAGACCATAGTGTGCGCCGAACAATTCGGGCTGGAGCCGGATGGCGCGCCGATAGAGCTCCTCGGCGCGGTCGGGTTCTTTGTAGCGGTCTACCAGGTCATCGGCTATGGCCATGAGGTTGCGATAGATATCTGACTCTCCGGAGGTGCCGGTCTGGGACAGGGCAAGTCCGGCCTTTTCCATGAATTCGGCCCCCTGGGAAAGATATCCGGTTTCGCGCAGGTAACCAGCCGCCAGGTAATAACTGTCCCAGGAGAAATAGAGGTGCTCTTCGCCCCAGTTCAGCAGTTGGAGCAGGTCCTCGCCGCGTGATTCACGTCTATAGAGGGAGGCCAGTTCAAGGAGGCCGGCGCGGTAGTTGGTGAGCAGGCGGATGGTCTGGGAGTCCTTGTAGACCGCCGGGTCAGTGACGCCGCGGAACTGAAAAACCTCAAATAGGTTGTGTTTCAATTTCTCGGCATCGGGGAGGACTTCGCGCTCCCGGGTCAGCCGGTATGTCATACCGGTCATCTGCATAAAAGTGGTCAGGCCAACATAGTTGGTAGTTGGCACTGTGATGGCTAT
>CAXFTV010000018.1:0-5068 GCA_964005845.1 uncultured bacterium | reverse complement strand
TTTTAAGACAGCTTCTAAGACCTCCGTCGTCAATGAGTACCAGCAGACCTGGGATCACGACAATCTTTATTTAGTCGGCTGCGGTAGCATGCCGACGATTTCAACGTCCAATCCGACTTTGACCCTCGCTGCGCTAAGCTGCAAAACAGCCGAATATATTTTAAGACAACTGGCCTGAGTCAGCGGGCCGGATTTTATTTGCAAGGAATGCCGATCGATGCCAATAGATAGCATTCACCGTCTACGGGCGAGTCTCCAAGTCGCGTTACAAGTAGAACTGGCCACCATCCCTCCCTATCTCACCGCCCTGTACTCTATCAGGGAAGGTCATAATAGCGAAGCAGCTCAGATCATCCAGAGCGTCGTTATGGAGGAAATGCTGCATATGGCCCTGGTCGCCAATCTTTTAAATGCCATCGGTGGCTCGCCCCGGCTCCACCACCCCGATTGCGTCCCGGTCTACCCCGGCTATTTACCGCACAGCGCCAAACGATTCACGCTGAATCTGCTCAAATTTTCCAAACCGGCCCTGCAAACTTTCCTGGCCATCGAAAGGCCCGAGAAAGTTGATGCCGGGCCCGAGGGGGATTTCTTTCATACCATCGGCCAATTTTACGACGCGCTACGGAATGCTCTGGTCCACCTGGTTGAGACCCTTGGTGAGGAGAACGTTTTTGTGGGATCTGCTGCGCGCCAGGTAGCCCCGGAATTCTATTATGGCGGCAGCGGCGAACTCCTGATCATCGACGATTTAGCTAGCGCCAAGCTGGCCATCGCGCATATCGTCGATGAGGGCGAGGGGATCGCCAATTCGATCTTTGATGGCGACCAGATTGGCAGTGAGAGGGAGCAACTCGCCCATTATTTCCGCTTCAACAGCATTTATATGGAAAGATATTATACCGATAACGATACGCCCCAATCCGGTCCGCGCGGAGCCAGATTGCCTGTAGATTGGAATGCAGTGTACAATATGGCCCCCAACCCCAGGTCCCGAGATTATCCTGCCGCGAGTGCGATACGTCGGCATATGGACGATTTCAATAGGCTCTACACCAGTCTGCTATTTCGGATTGAACGCAGTTTCAATGGCCAACCGGAAGAACTCATGCAAAGTGTGGGTATGATGTACGAGCTAAAATACAAGGCTGTTGAATTGATGAAAATCCCTTCCGGCAAGGGCGATCAAACAGTGGGCCCGAGCTTTGAATTTCTCTTGTCAGAGGACGGCGATAGAGGCTAGAGGACTCACCCTCACGCACCCCGCTCGCCCGCTGTAAATACTAATTCTCAGCGGACTCCCTTTTCCGAGGAGATCTATTATGCCCAAAGAATCGATGGGCGCTTTTATCGATGCGGTATATGCGATTGCGATTACCATCCTGGCATTGGAGATTAAAGGCGACTTATCAACGGATGGGGGATTTTACCATTTCAAATACATAGTGCTGGAATACGCCCTCGCCTTTACGATCCTCTTTGCCCTGTGGATTCAACACCGTCGACTTAATCAGATAGCCGCTGAAGTATCAAAGCCCCAACTCTTGCTGCACGGCTTCGTACTGCTAATTATTTGCTTGATTCCACGAGCTGTATCTCTGGTCTTTGACAACGGCAGTTCCGGTGAATTCTTGGACTCGGGAATAGGCGCCGATATGAATGCTCTTGGGGGGCTTTCAGGCGAGCAGACAGTAGAAAGAATAAAACCACTGGTGAATTTTTTCTACTGCGCTACGATCCTTGCAGCTGATATCGCTCTACTGGCACTAATGCTCCTGATAGGGCACACTTCGCAGAGCACAGAGCAAATAGCCCTTCGGCATGGGAAATTAATCGTTTCGGGACTGCTGGTGGTGGCCTTAGTCGCGACGATGGCCACCCCGATCGCAAATCGCTACTTCGGAATCGTCTTGCCCCTGGGGCTAATTTTCGAAACTTATTTGTCCCAGCTGGCCTTTAGAAGCCACTACGGGAGAAGCATTGCCTGAGCAACCGTGCATATATTCGGCGGAAACTATTTCAAGCGTCGAGGACCGGTTCGCACTAGAGGGCCGGGAGATCCACTTCCGCACAGCCGCCGGACCTCCGTCCACTCTGCCAGTTTGGGGAACCCTTTGGCGCTCCAACCCGGGTGCCTAGCTCCCCGGCTTTCTGGCCCCATCTCGAGCCCGTATATTCCTGGTAAAACAGGCTCAATCGGGGATGAGTTGCTAAATGGCGCAGTCTTTGATACCTTGTTGGCGTTGGTGAATTCGAGCGCCCTGGCAGCGCGAAAAATGTATCCGCACCGGGCATTCAGGTCGGTAGTTCACTGGCCGTTTTTTTTTGTTCCCTGGCTGGGCAGCGCTAAAAGCGGGGGAATCTGCAAACCGCCCTTTTGTTGCCCTATGCGCAACTAGAGCCCGGCGGGGAATCTTCCACATTCATCCATTCACCAGGAGTTGAACTAGATGGCCGACGCCGTCCCGGATCCCTACACAGTGCGCCAGGGCGAAGCGCATGCACCGCCGCAAAGCTTTAGGAACCGCATAAAATACCTCGGTCCCAGTCTGATTGTAACCGGTGCGGTCATCGGCTCGGGAGAACTGGTGCTGACTACGAGTCTGGGGGCAAAAGTTGGTTGGGCGCTGCTCTGGTTCCTGCTGCTGTCGTGCTGGTGCAAGTCTCTGGTGCAGGCCGAATACGCACGCTATACGATCGTATCGGGGGACACCTATATGCGTGCGCTCAATCGGATACCGGGAAAGATCGGGCCCATTTCCTGGCCTGTCTGGCTGGGACTGATAGCGTTTATCCCCGGCACGATGGGGCTGGGCGGTATACTCGGCGGCGCCGGCGAGGCGCTTTCTTTCCTCACGTCGTTGCTCGACAATGCCATCGATCCCGCTGCTTCGTTGATGCTCAGCCCGACCTGGAGCACGGCAATCATTGCGCTCGTCTCTTCAATTATCCTGAGCGTCGGTTCGTACAAGTGGCTCGAAGGGTTCATGCTCTTTTTCGTGGCCAGCTTTACGCTTGCGACCTTGGTCTGCACCATCGCCATGCAGTTTACCGAGTACCAGATAGCGGCGTTGGATATAGTGGGCGGCCTGAGCCCCGATTTTACGCTCTTCGCCGCTGCCGCCGCACTGGCGCTGGGGGCCTATGGATACACCGGCACGACATCGGGCGATATTGCCTCGTATACTTACTGGTGCATCGAAAAAGGCTACCCGAGTTATGTGGGCTCGGACCGTAGTGCTGCCAGCTGGGAAGCCCACGCCCGCGGCTGGATGCGGGTGCTGCATACCGACGTGTGGCTCGCGCTGATTATCTTGACCTGCGCGACCATACCCTTTTACGTCCTCGGTGCGGGTGTGCTCAACAAAATGGGATTGGATCCGCAGGGTGCGGGCAATACTATCTCGGTGCTGTCGAATATTTTCACCCAGACACTTGGCCCGTGGGCGGTGTGGATTTTCAGTATCGGGGCGTTCTTCATTCTGTTTTCCACCATTTTGTCGAGCATCGGAGCGGGCGGGCGCTTCATTCCCGACTACTTCGTCGAGCTGGGTTTTCTGGAGCGCTCGAACCTGGCTGCCAGGAGGTCAATCGTGCGTTGGTACGTGGGCATTCTACCCATCGCTGCATTTTTGATCTACAAATTCAGCCCGGGTTTCGTCTTCCTCATCATAGTGGGCGGACTGACCTCGGCGCTATTGCTGCCGCTTCAGTGCGGCTGGTGCATATGGCTCCAGAGAAAAAACATGGATCCGCGGATACGGCCGCGCAAGCTGACGCAGTACGGCCTGTGGGTGATATTTGCCTTTGAATTAATTATGGCGTTTTTGGTCCTGCGCTATGTGGTTTTTCCCCGGTTTTTTGCATAAAGTCTAGCTCGGCCTTTTTGCCGGCACATCGGTGCCAGGTCGTTCAGCTCGATCGCACCAAGCGGCAAAGGGGCTTCCCAAAGAAAGGATTCAGCAAGTGACACAAAGGACAATTCGCCCTTCTGAGCTGCCGGGCTCTCGGGGTGAACGCGAACTGCAAAGAAAGTACGGCACCAAAAAACGCGCTCGTGCCTTTTACGAGAACCAGATGCTCGATCATCTCAATAGTGCAATGCGCGAGTTCATTGCCGATCGGGAAATGGTTTTTATCGCGACGGCGGACGCCGCCGGAGAATGCGATTGCTCCCTGCGTGCAGGTCTGCCAGGTTTTGTCCGCAGCCTCGACGAGAAAATTCTGCTCTATCCCGAATACAGGGGGAACGGAGTCCTGGCGAGTCTCGGAAATATTTCAGAAAATCCCCACATCGGGATGTTCTTCGCCGACTTCTTCGACAGCACTATCGGTCTCCATGTAAACGGCAATGCACGGATTTTTGCGAATTCAGATCTGGCCAACTATTTCGATCTTTCGGACGAGGTAATGCAGGACATTGTAACTAAAGGGAGACGGAAACCCGAACGCTGGGTGGTCGTCGAAGTCGAGGAAGCGTACATTCATTGCTCAAAACATATTCCCCTGATGAAGAAGCTCGAAAAGCGCATTCACTGGGGGACCGACGACGAGACTCTCAAGGGGGGCGATTATTTCGGGGTGAAGAATTCGCGCTGTCCTGGCAGCGGGCAAACTACAAGCTAAAGGTTGTCGAAGCAGCCCAGGCGACACCAAGTCTTGGGGCTTTTATAATGGTCATCGTCTAACAACTCGGCAAAGGCTGGGAAGGGGTGGAAGAGGGCGCGGCTACTTGACGATATGCCCCGTGAGGGGAGATAGTTTTCACACCGCGGCAGTCGTATTCATAGATCGGTGCGCTTTAAGCGAACATCCACTACAACTAAGGATAGAAATTATGACCACCACTACCGCTACTCCGGCCCAAGAAGTCGCCGGTGCCACCTGGGACGCGAATAATCCCGCTATGCATCTGGGCACCCAGCGCTTTACCACTTCCGACGAGGACCTCGCCTTTCTCGCTCGCAACGGCGTGCAGAACATGGCCCTCAATACCATGCCCGTAGATCGCCAGATCGGCTGGGACGTAGAGTGGCTGGGCGGTGTGAAAGAGAAGTGTGCTGGCCAC
>CAXFTV010000017.1:0-8176 GCA_964005845.1 uncultured bacterium | reverse complement strand
TCATGTGCATGATGACGTTCAGGCCTTCGTTGACGCCGTTGAGGTTGCGCTGGTAGCGCCACATGTCGAAGCCTTCGCGGGCGATGCCTTCAAAGAATGCGGCAAAGGTGGAAACTAGGTTCAGCTGTGCCTCGGGGCCGCTCAGGGCCAGACCGTTGGCAATCAGGGTGGCGGCCTGTTCCTCGATGCTCATTTCGAACTGGTGGTCCGGGGCCAGAAAACCGCGCGCCTTGTCCAATTTGGTCGAGGCGTCCAGGTCGCAGCTGACTACGAAGACCTGGTCTGGAAAGGCTTTGGCCACCGCCGCATAGCCGGCTTCGGAACCGGCGCGCGGGCTCGTCGCATCGCCGGCTGCGGGCAGTTCCACCGCTTCCAGGGCCCCGTCGTCGAGTACCAGGTTGGCACTGCCCGCAGCCGGCCGCGCCCGGGTGAGAACGCTTCTTTTGGGCTGCTGGCGCAGTGCTGCCAGCGCCTGTTTTTGCGCTTCGCTTAGCTGCAGCATCGGGTTGGCGAGCACCGCATCGACCTCGCGGTCCTTCATGTGGCCGTCGTGGTGGCCCTTGCCCCCCGGCAGCTGGTTTACCAGGAAAACGCACTCGATCATGGACTGCACATCGCCAAAACTCATCAGCGAGCCGGGAATCCAGATCTCGGTGTCCAGGGCGACCCCGTTGGCGGCGGCAAAAGTCTCCAGCTCGGCGCCGATGCCGTAGCGCCGGCCGAAGCTGTGCAGGTCCACCGGCTGGTCGGCGGTCGACTGGAAGCCGACCGGGTAGATCATGCTGGGCCGGCCGCTGCGGGCCAGTTCATAGGCCGCGCGGTAGGCCTGGTAGAGGGCGCCGAAATCGTGCAAGGTGGGTATCTCGAGAAGCTCTATCCCCAGGGCTTCGATAATGGGCCGGGGATCCTTGTCCAGGATGCTTTTGGTGCTGCCCGAGAGTTGGATGCCGTTGCGGTGCATCACGAAGGTGACGGGCGCACGGTGCACATCGGCGCCGTTAAAACCGTTGAGGGCCTGGCCCGAGATCCAGCCGGCATCACCGCAGTGTGTAATAACCCAGGCATCGGCGCCGCGCTTGGCGCGCAGACCCAGGGCCTGCCCCACGGCCACGGGAATCATCACCCCGAGGCGCCCGCCGTTGAGCTGGGTGCCGCCCGGTAGCCAGGAGACGTGTCCGGGGATATCCAGGCCCTGGCGAAAATGGTCGACGACCGCTGTGGGGTCGATAAAATCCAGCGCTGCCAGGGCGGCGTAGTAGCCGATGCTGGTGTGGGCGTGTTCGATGGTGTATTCGATGTGCTGGTAGTCGCTCAGCGACAGGGTGAGCAGCAGGGGCGGAATGAGTTCCAGGCCGCCGCCCAGGTGGTCCACTTCGTTGATCCTGGCCAGGGTGCCCAGCGAGCGGATCGCAGTCCGGGCCGCCTCGATTTGCAATGCCTGGAAGGTTTGCTCCTGTTCCCGGCTCAGGTGCGCGGTGCTTCCTATGTCTATCTGCAGCGGCACGACTGCGGAGTCTATGGCGGTGCCCAGGTAGCGGACTGCTGCCAGCAAGGCCTGGTTTCTCTCCTGCTGCTGGGCGATGAGGGCTTCAATACCTTCCACTTATCGCGCTCCTTCCATAAAATAGTGGGTGCGAGCAGTATGATATTACAGAATCGACTCTTTGGCAAGGACGGCATCAACGCGGCGCAAATTGTATCGCCAGGCGCTCGGCCCACTCCTGGTTGGCGTGGATGGTGCGGCCGGCGTTGTGCGGCGTGTGGACCACATTGTGGCGCCCCAGCAGCGGATCGTCCAGAGGCAGGGGTTCCACGTCCCATACATCCGCCGCCAGGCTGAGCTGGTCGGCCAGGACGCGCCGCCGCAGTGCCGCCATATCGCAGATCAGGGCCCGCGTAACCAGTACCACCAGACAGCCGGTGGGCAGGGCGTCGATGTGCGCCGCCGCGACCAGCCCCCGGGTCGATTCGGTCAGGGGCAGCAGCGGCGCAAAGATTTCCGCATCTTCGACCAGCTGCTCCAGATGCCACTCGCGGCGGGCTCCGGCGCGATGGAAGCAAGGGTCGCTGGCAAAGGGATCCCAGGCGGCTACATCTGCCCCCAGCATACTGGCAAAACTGGCATAGCGGCTGGCAATATTGCCGGCGCCGACGATGCGCACGCGCTTGCGCGCCACCGTGCCGCTGGCAAAGTTCGGATCGTCGCCGAACTGGTGGCCCCGGGCTCCGGGGCGTCCCTGCTGACCGGGGGGTTCGTACTCCCAGCTTTCCCGGTCGCCGATGATGGCGCGGTGGAGTTGCGGAATGCGGCGCAGGCCGCACAGGGTCAGGGCGAGGCCATACTCGGCCACGGATTCGCCCCAGAAGCCTTCGCTCGGGTGTTCGTAGGTCCGGACTCCGGCACGCCGCAACTCGTCGATGCACTCGGTGGCCAGGTTGCCGCTGTAGGGCCCCTGGAAAGTCGCCTCTTCCAGGGCATTGAAAACCCGTAGGCACGCCGGAGTTACGCGCATGCCCAGACACGCCAGGCGGCGGATACCGGACGCGGCGTCCACGGCCTCCCCCAGGCAGCGCTGGTCCGCGGCCGCTAACCGCAAGAGGTCCACCTCTCCCTGCTGCTGCCACAGGGCGTGGAAGTGGTCGGCGGCAAAAGGCCAGACCCGGTCGAAATCGGCATGTACTACAATCAGGCTGTTCATTATTCCCCTTCCCAGTAGTCCACCGCATCTCTCTTGCGGAAAACGCTTGGGTGCGGCAGCCCACCGACATTCACTTTGTCCGAATCCGGATACTCGCAGACATCGGCTTCCAGTGCCGCGCCCAGAGCCAGCAGGGTACAGGGTGTATCGCCCTGGTTGACGAATTTGTGGGCACTGCGCGGTCCGGGCGGAAAGGCGATGAAATCGCCCGCCTTCACAGCCACTTCGCCCCGGGGAGAAATCAGGGTGCAACTGCCCTCCATGACGTAGAACATCTCCTCGGCAAAATGGTGGAAGTGCAACGGGAACGTCGAGCGCGCCGCCGGCAGACGAATGATCCTGTAACCCAGGTGGCGGGCGCCGATCAGCGGGTCGATGTCCCGGGTCTCCCAGTTATAGCCGGCGGCACCCGACCAGGTCGTCCACGCCACCTCCGCGGCGTTAATCCGGTTGATGTAGATATCGCGCCGCTCTTCCAGGCACTCGACGAGCCGCTGGCGGGCATCCTGGAAAATGGAGTGGCCGTCTCCCACCAGCAGGGCGTCGAAATCCAGTTCGAGCAATTTGCGCAACTGCAGTGCCGCGCGCGGTGGGTCCTCCAGCTTCTCGTCCAGCAGCAGAGTGAAGCGGCCCATGGGGTCCCCGACCACCAGGTCGCCGCACAGCACCGCCTTTTTGGCCGGCCAGTAAAGCGCTATTTCACCGGCGCTTTTACCGTGCTGCAGGTGGATGGTCCGCAGGCCCGGAACGATCTCCTCGCCATCGCCCACCTGGCGATCGACGGGTGCGGACAGGGCGTCGGCATCCGCGGCGTGCGCCACCACGGCGGCGCCGCAGCGCTGGCGGAAAAAGGCGGCCTCGCGCTCGTGATCCTGGTTGGTGATGAGGATCCAGGCAGCCCCGCCCAGGGTCTCGAATTGCTCCAGATCGGGGGCGCTCATGGGGACTGGATCGATCAGCACGTTGCCCTCGGGGCGCACCCAGAGGTGGCCGTTGAAGTCCAGCTGGCGCAATTCGCTGAAAATGGACCAGCAATAGAGGTCTTCGAAGAGCAGTCTTTTCATCGCAATTCTCCTGGTCGTTTTGCCCCCGACGCCCGGCGTCGCCGCCAGCGTACCAGCAGGGTCAATCCCACCAGTCCGCTCAGCGTCGCAAATACCACCGGGTATTGGTTCAGCAGCAATTCCTCGGCGCGCGCGCCGAAGTGCAGGGCCAGGTAAGCCACCGATCCATAGCGCAGAAAGCGGCCCAGCAGGATAGCGCTCAGGAAAGATCCCGGTCCCATCTTGAAGACCCCGGCCGAGAGTACGAAGAGCTTGGTCGGATAGGGTGGCGGTCCGATTACGGCCATCAGTATGGCCCAGAGTCCGTAGCGCTCGATTTTTTCCTCGATCAAGGCACGCCGTTTGGGCGCAAAGCGCACCAGAACCCGGAGACCTCCACGGCGCCCGAAGTAGTACATTGCCAGACAGCCCAGCGCGGATCCCAATACGCAGGTCGGCACCAATTGGGCCAGCTCGGGCGCGCTCTGGGCGTGTACCACCAGCAGCAGCAAAACCATATCCGGCCCCCCCGCGGTGGGCAGACCGGCTGAATCGACCAGGGCGATGAGAAAAAGTCCTGGTAGCCCCAGGGCCAGTAAGAGCAAGACGAGGTCGTGTAAAAGTTCTATTTGTGGCATATTTCGGAGCGAGTTGAAAATTAGAACAATAAGGATTATCTTCCACATGGCAAATGCGCTGCTCAGCCACTCGCAGCTATCCCACTTATACGAGCACGAGCCCATGAGTGAAAAAATCCCAACGCGCCAGCAGGCCTTTGCCCTGCTGCAACAATACAACGAGAGCGCCTCTTTGATCAATCACGCCAGAGCCGTCGAGGCGGTCATGCGCTACCTGGCCCGCAAGCACGGCGAGGACGAGGAGCAGTGGGGCGTCATCGGCCTGATCCACGACCTCGACTACGAGCAGTTTCCGGAGCGGCACTGCGAGAAGACGCGGGAAATTCTCGCGGCCAACGACTGGCCCGCCGACTATATTCGCGCCGTGCTTTCTCATGGCTGGGGTATCTGCACCGACCTGGAACCGCAGACTCTGCTGGAAAAGACCCTGTACACCATCGATGAACTAACGGGTCTGGTCAGTGCCGCTGCTCTGGTGCGGCCCTCCAAAAGCGTCATGGATCTGGAAGTCAAATCGGTCAAAAAGAAGTGGAAGCAGAAAGGCTTTGCCGCCGGCGTCGATCGCCAGGTCATCCAGCGGGGCGCCGATATGCTGGGCGTTCCCCTCGACCAGGTCATCGCCGAAGTCATTGCCGCCATGCGCGAGGTAGCCGACGAAATAGATCTCTAAATCAATTAAAGGACTAGGCAAAATGCCCGAACGCCCAAAAATTGCGGCCGTCGTCACCGAGTACCGCAAATATTCCCACGGCCAGCACATCGTCGACCGCTTCCTGGAAGGCTACGGCTGGAACGGCCGACACCACCGCCCGCCCATGGATCTGGTTTCGCTCTACGTCGACCAGCGCCCCGAGGGCGACCTGAGCGCGGATCGAGCGGCGCGGTTCCCCGCTATGAAGATCTATCCCACCGTCGCCGACGCCCTGACCCTGGGCACCAGCGAACTGGCGGTGGACGGGGTGCTCCTGGTCGGCGAGCACGGCGAATACGGCACCAACGAAAAGGGCCAGCGTCTCTACCCGCGCTACGAGCTCTTCAAGCAGATCGCCGCCGTCTATCGGACCAGTGGCCGCAGCGCGCCGGTGTTCAACGACAAACACCTGTCGTGGAATTGGGCGTGGGCGCGCGAGATGTACGATATTTCGCGGGAATTGGATTTTGCTTTCATGGCCGGTTCCTCCCTGCCGGTCACCTGGCGCACTCCCGCCCTCGACATGCCTCTGGGCGCTGCCGTGCGCGAGGCCGTGTGCGTCGCGTACGGCGGCGTCGACAGTTACGACTTTCACGCCCTGGAGACCCTCCAGTGCATGGTCGAGCGCCGGCGGGACGGCGAGAAGGGGGTCAAATGGCTGCAGGCCTTTCAGGGCAATGCCTTCTGGGAAGCGCACGCCCAGCAGCTCTGGTCGCGCGAACTTTTTGAGGCGGCGCTGTGCCGCAGCCACACCCTCACCCCGGGCCGGGCCGGCTTCAACAATCCCTTTCCGACGCTGGACGAGATGAAGCAGCTGGTCGGTGAGCCCACGGCCTACCACTACGAACACGAGGACGGTCTCAAATGCACCATGCTGCTGCTGAACGGCCTGGTGCAAGATTTCAATTTTGCGGCCCATCTGGACGACCGGGAGGCGCCGCTTTCCACCCAGATGTACCTGCCCATGCCACCGGCCCGGACCACGCTGGCCAACTTTTTCACGCCGCAGGTCAACAATGTCGAAAAGATGTTTCTCAGCGGCAAAGCTACCTACCCGGTAGAGCGCACGCTGCTCACCAGCGGCCTGGTCAGCGCCGGTGTGGAAAGTATTTTTCAAGATTGCGCGCGGCAGCAGACGCCGCATCTGAGCATCGCCTACCAGCCCACCACCGAATCGACCTTCTGGAGGACTTGAAATCCATGTCGCCTGCCACGCCGCCCAAACGCATCGCCCTCATTACCACCGTCTTTCACTATCTTTCACACGCCCAGCACATCGGCGACCGTTTTCTGGTGGGCTATCCCTATGGCGGGCGCTGGATTCGCCCCAATGTGCAGATGGTCGCGCTCTACGTGGATCAGCATCCGGCCAACGACCAGAGCAGCGACCGGGCGCGCGAGTTCGGCTTTGCCGTCTATCCCACCATAAAAGAGGCGCTGCGCTGCGGCGCTGACGAACTGGCGGTGGACGCCGTCCTCATCGTCGGCGAGCACGGCGAATACGGCACCAACGAAAAGGGCCAGATTCTCTATCCGCGCTACGAATTTTTCAAAGAGTGCGTCGAGGTTTTTGAAGAAGATGGCCGCGCCGTGCCCGTATTCAACGACAAGCACCTGTCCTACAGTTTTGAAAAAGCCCGCGAAATGGTGGACGACAGCCATCGTCTGGGATTTCCGCTGCTGGCCGGTTCCTCGCTGCCGGTCACCTGGCGCTTGCCGGATCTGGAGTTGCCCCTGGACTGCCAGATCGAGGAGGCCCTGATGGTGGGTGTGGGTGGTTCGGATGCCATGGATTATCACGCCCTCGAAGCCATGCAGTGCATGGTCGAGCGCCGCCGGGACGGCGAGACCGGGGTAAAGGCGGTGCAAATGATCGAGGGCGATGCGGTATGGCAGGCAGGTGAACAGGGCCGCTGGTCAAAGGAGCTGCTGGAATCGGCCCTTTCTCGCAGCGATAGTCCGCGCGGTTTCACCGTGGAGGACGGCCGCACCCAGGATCTGCTGGGCAACGGCGAACTACCCAGGTTGGTGGAGAACCCGGCGGCCTATTTCATCGAATATAACGACGGTCTCAGAGCCACGCTGCTGATGCTCAACGGCGCCCTCGGGGACTACTGCTTCGCCGCCCGCTTAAAAGGGGTGGCAGCGCCCCAATCGACCCAGTTCTTCCTGTCGCCAACGCCCAACGTGACCTATTCGGCCTGTCTGGCCTACAATATCGACAGGATGTTCAGCAGCGGTGTGGCGCCCTATCCGGTCGAGCGCACCCTCACCGTCTGCGGCATTCTGGATAGCTGTCTCACTTCGCGGCTGCAGGACCACCAGCGCTTGGAAACGCCGCATTTGCAGGTGTCCTACCGCGCTCCGGCCGCGTCCAATCACGCCCGCGCCTGAAGCGCAGAGGGGAATTTTCGCCGCGCTCTGGCCCGCCGCCAGTATGCCGCTTCGGGCCTCGATCGGTTAAGCCCTGCTCTCAATACCATTCTGCCGTATCCACTCCTCGACCTCTTCGCCGCCGACATCGGCCAGCATGTGGCCGTTGATTTCCACGCAGGGAGAGGAATACTGACCGGTTTTTTCGACCATTTCTCGGAAGTCGGCCTGGTTGCGCGTGACGTCGCGGTAGGCGAATTCCAGGTCGTATTTTTCCAGCACCTTTATAACGCCGCGGGTCCAGGGGCACAGGGGGTTGAGGTAGGCAACGATTTTTGGCGTCTCCATTATTGCGCTTTCCCTTTTTAAGATCAAAGAAGTCTGACCGGACTGAGATAGTTTCTAAAAGCCGTCTCAAAACTCCGCTCTGGGCGGCGCCGCCGCAGAGCGAATTTTAAGAGGGCTGCTAAGATAATTTCTAGGGCTAGGGGGAATTTTGCAAGTCGCAGGGCAGCTCCTGGTTCAGATGAACAGCGGTTGTTGCAATTCGTCCTCCGCCGCGCTCCCGCCGCCGAATTCGTCCATGATCAGCCGCCCGATCTGCTGCAGTTCCTTCTGTCCCTGGGGCGCCAGGGTGTTGAGCAAGAGGCGGGGCGTGTGGTTGCGCAGCCACTGGGCGAGAAAATGGGCCGGTATTTCCAGCCTTTTGCAGGGCCAGATGATCTTGTCGGC
>CAXFTV010000016.1:0-17411 GCA_964005845.1 uncultured bacterium | reverse complement strand
TGCCCATCGCGATGATCCAGGATGACGAGAAGGGGATCCCCGGGCTGATCAAGCCGCTCTTCCGCAGCTGGATCTTCTGGCTCGGGTTCGCCCTGCCCTTCATCATCTACATGAACAACCATCTGGTGCGGTATTTCCCGCTCGACTACATCAACCCGGGCGGCAGCTATTACTACTTCTACGGCGAGACCATCCGCGTGCGGATGGGCATCAGCTTCTTCCTGATCGGCTTCGCCTATTTCATCCGGCGCGATGTCACGCTTGGGATCTGCTTCTTCTTCGTCATCTACATGTGTTACGAGTTCGCCATCTCGCTCACGGGCGGCGGCCACTACGATCCGATGATCAGTCCCTGGTCGAAGCGCGGACCCACCACCTTCGTCTTCCAGGGATTCGGAGCATTCGCGGCGCTGGTCGGAGTCGGGCTCTACAATGCCCGGCATCACCTCGCGAGAGTTTGGCGCGTCGCGCTGGGAACGGAGGCCGGCGGGGGGGGGGGGGGCGTCGAGGGGATGTCATACCGCGCGGCGGTGCTGGCCACCGTCGGCAGCTTCGCGTTCATGAGCTTCTGGCTCTGGCGGATCGGCATGCCCTTCTGGGTAGCGCCGATCTACCTGCTGTTCGCCTTCATCCTCTACATCGGCATCACCAGGGTGGTAGCGGAGGGCGGCGTGCCCTGGTTCACTCCGCCGATGATCGCCTCAGATGCGGTCGCCGTCGGCTTCGGCTCCCGCGCCGTGACGCCGAGCGGCATCGTGGCTCTGGGATTCACCTACTCCTGGGCGGCCGACCTGATCATCCTGGTGATGGCGACGGCGGCCAACGGTCTGAAGGTGGTTGAGGAGACGGTGCGCGGCCGGCGGCGAATGCTGTTCTGGAGCATGATCATCGCGCTGGTCGTGTCGCTGGGGTCGGCGATCTACATCAAGCTGGACGTGGCCTACGAGCACGGCGGCCTGAACACCTCCCACACCTTCAAGGAACAGGGGTTCTACCAGTGGGAGGACGCGGCCATGCGCCTGCATCAGCTCACCGACGCCAACTGGGAGTACTGGGGCCACGCCGGCCTGGGCGCCTCGGCGATGGGTCTGCTCATGCTGGCCAGGCAGCGCTTTGTCTGGTGGCCCTTCCACCCGCTTGCCTTTCCGATCAGCGTGTCGACGCACAAGATGTTCATCAGCATCCTGGTAGCCTGGGCCCTCAAGAGCGCGGCGGTCAGCTACGGTGGCCCCCGGCTCTATCGCCGGCTGCGACCGTTTTTCCTGGGGCTGATCATGGGGCATTGGGCGCCGAAGGGGATTTTCGCGATCGTCGAGTACGTGCGGCAGACCATGTGACGCTGGTGGCAGGTCTGCGAGTGAACCGAGCGCGCCCTACGGGCCGGCTGTCCGGGGGCACTGAACAAAAAGGGGGAGAGGATGCGTACATGGATTGAACGGACGGCGATGCCGACGCCGCGGCACGACCTGCAGACGGTCGCGGTCGACGGACTGATCTACGCCATTTCGGGGGCCAATGATCTCACCGTTGACACGGTCGAGATCTACGACGTGGGGACCGACAGATGGACCGAGGGACCTCCGATCCCGACGCGCCGCGGCTGGCTCGGGGCCGACCTGATCGGCAGGACCATCTACGTGGCCGGTGGCAAGACCTATCGCCCGCCGGAGGAGAGGCCGGCCTACGGCAATGACTATCATTTCACCTCGCGCGCCAGCCTCGAGGCGCTCGACCTCGAAACGCAGACCTGGTCGGCGCGGGCGCCGATGCCGGCAGGACCCCGTGCGGGGCTGGCTGTGGTTGCCTGCCGCGGTCGGATCTGCAGCGCTGTACGAGGCAGAGCTGGCCGCAAATCTGAAAAGTGAAGCGGCGTCCGCCACCGCAGCGCGATACCGGTTCGAGCGACTCGCAATCCTGGACGGTGCACCACTTGGCCCCTTTTTCCAGATAGACCACACTGTTGGCAAAGTGCAGGCCACTTATATCCCTGACCCAGCAGTTGCGCGCGTTGTCGATTTTGACGAATTCGAAATAGTGCTCTTCATCGCAGTAGTATTCCCCGCCGCTGAAAGGCCGCCTGTCGAGGTTGCCGTAATCGGTAGTGCGGGCCGATTTGTCGAAATCGGAGAGGCCGCGCAGATTTTCGATGCCGACTTGTTCGATTCGGCCGCCGTCGGTGCATCCGACCACTTCGCCGCCGCCCCAGCGCGTTTCGATGGGACAGCTCAGCGGCGCATCGATGGTGATGCGATTGCCTTCGACGGCGGTTACGATGCGTTCGAATTCGTGGGGGCGGGGATCGCTGTCGCAGGCCAGGTCGAGGGCGCGATACCAGGCCCGGGTATTGCGGCGGCGGATGAGGACCAGAGCGCCGATTCGAAAGGCGTCGGCGTCGGCGACGGCGAAACTCCGCGCGCCCGTGGGGACGAACTCATCGACGATTTTCTGCGCCTTTGCGGTGCTAGCGATGCCGCCGCTATGGCCCTCGATGCGGACGAGCGCCGGATGGTCATGCGGCGAACTGAACTGGGCGCCGCTGAGGACGCCCCGGCCGAACAGCGTCGTGCCCTCGGCGTCTGCTCCCTCGCCCCGCAGCACGATGCCGCTGGTGCGGATCCATAGCGGTTTGTCCAGGTTGTACAGACCCCGTTCGAGCAGCACCGCACCGCGGTAACCCGCTGCGTCGAGCGGCATTTTCGCAACTTCGTCGAGTGCGTCCTGGATGCGTTCGGCATCGTTTCCGGCGCCCGCTTTGAGGCCGATCCGGACGGGAAGATCCGGAAGTTTGGCGCCGCCTCCCATGTAGCCGGCATGCGAAAAGTCGGGCACGTAATTGCCCTCTGCGTCGGGCGCATAGACAAGCTCTCCCCGGAGACCGGGATACACCATCCTGGTCCGGGGTTTCTCCGCTCTTTGGGATGCGTTCATAGCAAGCGAGAATCCTGCTGAAAAAGGGTGGTTGGAAGCAATGCTCCGGCGCTCTTTGATACGCGTTCAGGCGGCGCCGGCTGCAGCGCGCTGGCGCCGCAGTTGTTCAACGGCTCTTTCGATTCTCCGCACTTCGCCGTTCTCGTATTCGGTCCGCGCCTGCAGGCGCTCCTCCGGGCCCGTCCTCGCAAAGGGCCAGGAGTCGTCCTCGGCCACGTGCCAGGCCAGGCAGGCGCACAGGTAGGCGGCTTCCTTGATCTCGAGCGCGCGCACTTTGTCCACCGTGTCGTGGGCAGTGTGGTAGAATCCGGAGGAGATACTCGCATCGAGCTGGCGCATGAAGGCACAGGGGATGCCCTGCGCCATGAAGGGATAGTGGTCGGCGGAAAGGTGGTCGGGCTCGCGCAGGGGCGAGTTGTCCATGTCGACGACGAGCTCTTCATCCAGTTCTGCGGCGAGGGTGCGGAAATAGCTCCGGGTGTCGTGGCCATAGAGGCTCAGAGTTTTGCCGCCGGGGGCGCCGGCAGAGTCCATATTCAACATGAATCGGGTGCGGTCGAGTTGTTCGCGGTAGGCATCGACATAGGCGTGGGCGCCGACGAGTCCGAGTTCCTCGACGCCGAAGAGGACGAAGCGCAGATTGTTTCTGGGGCGTGCCGCGGTTTGGGCCAGCGCCCGGGCCGCGGCGAGGGTGGCGACCAGTCCGGAGACCGGGTCGCAGGCGCCCTGGGCGATGTCGTGGCCGTCGTAGTGGGCGCCGACGACCAGGGGCTCGGCACTGTCGCTGCTGCCTTTGAGCTCGCCGATGATATTCCACGAGGTCTGGCGCGCGGTGGCGTCGGTCGTTTCGACTTCGACCGCGGCAGCGCCGTGGCGCGCGGCGAAGCGGCGCAGCTGCAGACCCGTTTCTTTGGAGACCATGATGCCCGGTATCAAGCCCCACTGGTTGAAGCCCAGGGCGCCGGTGACCGGGCCGTAGCCGGCCTCGTCGCCCATGAAAATGAAGGCGCTGGCCCCGGCGAGGACGCAGCGGTTGTACTTTTCCGTGCGCTGGATCCAGCGCCCCGATTCGACCGGATTGGCGATGCTGACGAGGGCGATATTGCCGCGCAATTCGCCTTCGAGTTGGGCGAATTTTTCAGGTGCGCCGGTGCCGAGGTCGACAATTTTTCCCGCCGCTTTTGCCGCCGGCGACATGGGCATGGAAAGGCAGGATAGTTCGCGCTGCCACGGTGCGGTGAGCCGCAAGCGGGCCCTTCCCCGTTTCCAGCCACAGTATTCGAAGGCTTCGCTGCGGACCTCTTCGAGGCCGTATGCCCGCAACTGGTCGCCCAGGAAGGCAGCGGCTTGTCTTTCGGCTTCGGTGCCGGCAAAGCGGCTGCCGAAGTCATCGCAGAGAATTTCGAGGTTGGCGCGTATTTCCCGCGAGCTGAATATCTGTCCGGCCAGCTGCTGGTGGGGCGCCCTTGCCCGGGTCGAAGTCACAGTGGCTCAATCCTCCAGTTAATGCGCTTCAATCGATGGTGGCGCCGCCGTCTATGACCAGGTGGGCCCCGGTCATGAACGAGGATTCATCAGATGCCAGGAAGAGGGCACCGGCGGCGATTTCTTCGGGTTTGCCCATCCGCTTCATCAGCGAATCCTGCGAGAATTCGGCGTAGGCGGCCTCCGGGTCGAGTCCCAGGGATGCGATATGGCGGTCCGTGGCGCGCGTCCTTATGGCACCGGGACAAATCGCATTGACGCGCACATTGTCCTTGGCCAGATCCATGGCCAGACAGCGCGTCAGCTGGGCCACAGCCCCTTTTGAGGCGTTGTAGGGTATGAATTCCGGTTGCGCGATGAAAGACGATACCGAGGCGATGTTGACGATGGTCCCGGCGCCGTTGTGGCGAAATTCGGGCAGGCATTCGCGCACGGTATTGGCGTAGCCGATCACATTCACCCCGAAGACCCGGTCCCAGTCGTCCCTGGTCACTTCTTCAACGCTGCCGAATACAAAGGCGGCCGCGTTGTTGACCAGCAGATTTACGGTGCCGAAGCGTTCGATGGTGGCGGCGACCATAGCCCGCACCGAGTTGTCGTCCGCAGTATCGGTCTGGTGGAACAGCGCTTTGCCGCCGGCACCGGCGATGGCTGCGGCAGTTTCACGTCCAGGTTCTTCCTCCAATTCGGCGACCGTCACCCGGGCGCCGGCGGCGGCAAAGCGCAGGGCAATGGCGCGGCCGATGCCGTTGCCGCTTCCGGTGACGATTGCGATTTTGTTTTCCAGCTGCATTATCGTGCTCCATGGAGTTTGAGTGTTGATGCGGGGCTGAACTGGACGAGTGCGCCCGGATCGGAGGACGGCTGATTCGGCCCTGACTACAGGTGCTGCGCGAAAAAGGCCGTGGACTTGTTGGCGCCCCAGCCGTGTTCGCCCGGGTGCAGGTCGAGCTCGAGGTTCTGGCTGGCGCCAGCCGCTTTGTAGATCGCTTCCACCTGGCGGAAACAGGCCAGGGCCGTATCGACCTTGAAGCAGGTATCGTTGGCGCCGATATCGACCAGTAGCGGACGTGGGGCGATCAGTCCCTGAGCGTCCGGCAGATCGACGAGTTTGTAGAGCCCGGGTGCCACCTGCATGCCGCAGTAATTGAGGTCGCGGATGCCAAAGGCCTCCCACAAATCGCTGTAGCAGATGATTTCCGCGGCTTTGAAACGCTCATCGGACAAGGCCATCCACAGCGTCATCGTGCCGCCGCCGCTCAGCCCCATCACCCCGAGGCGCTCGCCGTCGACCTGGGGCAGGGACGCGGCGAAGTCGGTAGCTGCCTTGCCGTGGGCCACGTTGATCGAGATCGAGGTCATGCCCAGCATAGTGGCGTGCAGATAATAAAGATTGCACCAGTCGCGGCCACCGGCACGGCCCCGGTAGTTGGGCTTGGCCTCGTCATTGCGCTCGCCAAAGCCGATCCAGTCGATGGCATAGGTCACGTATCCCTTCTGGGCCATGATTTCGCCGTAATTGTAGCGATGCTGAGCGATATTGGCGGCCAGCGCCGAACTCGAGTCATTGCCCATTACCGGTTCTTTGCCGTAGGGGCCGTGGCCGTGGCAGCACAGAATGGCGGGGCGCTTCTCGCGCTTGCCCAGATCGGAGGGCAGGTTGACCAGCACGGTGGCGGACAAATGCTGCTGCACGTCGATGATCCAGCGCTGCCGCCGCAGCCCTCGCAGCTCCCATTCGGCCAGCAGTTGCGGGGCCAGCGGCGCCGGTTCGGGCGCCTCGCCCAGGCATGCCAGCACCCGCGGCAGGGCTTTGCGCTTCCAGGCCCGGAACTGGCGCCGGTCCTTGCCTTTAAAGCGGTATTCCGGAACGTGTTCTTTGGCCAGGTCGGCGAACATCTGCTGGGGGCTCAAATTGCGGATAGTCATGTCTTATAGGTCCCCTGTGATGGGTGTGAAGAGCACGGGTCATGGTAGCGGCCTATCTATTCCTGCCGGCCCTATTAGCATTGCCGCTAAGGTACGCCCAAGGCCTGGAAAAATCAATTTCCCGCCGCCGCCGATCGGGTTCCCTCGGACCGCAGGGATCGGCTTGCCGGAGACGATCGAATGCGGCGAAGCACCGGCAAAAAAAGATCCGCTCTGCGCGCTCGAAGCGGTTGCCCGGCGATTCCAGCAGAAGCGGGAGGGAGCCCTTTGCGATCATCTGCGCTCTGGCGGGCCAAGCAGACGATTTGAGCTATTTGTTAGCTTGCTTTCCCACTTTTCTTTAATTCTCTATTTTAGCTATAAATGAAGGAGGCGGATATGAGTTTTGGTCATCATCGTTCCGGCCGTTTCGGCCGAATTCTGAGGCGTGGACGCTTTAGCCTGAGTCAAATACTGGCGCTGCTGCTCGTCGCGGCAGTGGTCTCCTACGCCGCGGCGCCACAAGCCAATCGACGACCGCGATCGGAACGCCACCTCGACCCATCCGGATTTCCCTGGCCGAATGGCGCTAGCGCGGCCCTCAGTCTGACCTTTGACGATGGGCGCTCGAGTCAGGTCACCCACGCGGTGCCCTTGCTGGATTCCTTCAATGTCAAGGCGACCTTTTATGCCCAGCCGGAGAATCTGCTGGAGGAACTGGAACTGTGGCAGCAGGCTATTGCATCGGGACACGAGATCGGCAACCACACGATCGGGCATCCGTGTACGGGGAATTTCGCCTGGGTCAGATACGACGGCGTCGTGCTCGAATCCTACGATCTGGAGCGGATGCGCGCCGAACTGCTGCAGGCGAACGACGAACTCGAAGATTTGCTGGGCGTTCGCCCCGTGAGCTTCGCCTATCCCTGCGGTCAGACCTACGTCGGGCGCGGCAGGGATACCCGGAGCTATGTTCCCATGGTCGCCGAGCTTTTCCAGACCGGGCGGCGCTGGCTGGATGAGACCTCGAATGCACCCGACCATTTCGACACCGCCCAGGTGATGGCGATGCGCATGGATGGCGAGGACTTCAGTAGCGTACGGCGCATGATTGAACGCACCAAGCGCAGCGGCAACTGGCTGGTCCTGGCCGGACACAGTGTCGGCGATTCCGACTCCTCGCGCTGGGGGACGAAGCTTGGGATGCTGAGGGAATTGCTGGCCTATGCGCAGGATCCCGACAACGGTGTGTGGCTCGCGCCGGTAGCGGAGGTGGCGTCCTTCGTCGCCAGGGAAAAAGCAGCCAGAGAATAAGCGCTGGCCCTGGGCGTGGCAGAGTGTCTTGCCGTGGCGATTCCGCCGTGCCCCACCGCATTCGACTATTTTGAGCGGGGCTGCCCTAGAGGTCTTCGTCGAAGGTGATCTTTGGCTTCCACCCCAGCCGCTTTTCGGTTTTTGCGACATCCGTTGCACGATAGCCGCCGGGGGTAGCGGTGACGTGGAAACACTCGTAGCCGATGTCCTCGGCTTCCAGGGCGCAAACTAGCGCCGCCGCCACGTCGCGCCGGTCGATCGTGCCCCAGTGGAAGCGAGAGACCTTATGTCCGTCCGTGGTCACCATGCGCTCGGAGTCGATGATGCCCCCTGGCCGGATCGCGGCGATCGACATACCGCACTGCTCGTGGAAGTTGCGCGCCAGTTCCTCCTGCAGCAGTTTCGAGAGCCCGTACGGGCCCTCGGCTTTCAGCGGGTACTGGTCGTTGCCCAGAAAGGTATCGGGCTGGGGATACCCTCCCATCACCGCTGTGCTCGAGGTGTGCACGAAGCGCTTGACCTGGTGTTTTTGGGCAGCTGAGAGCAGATTGAAAGCCCCGGTGACGTTGACCGTAAAGCCGGGTCCGTTTTCGTAGGTATGGTTGGGGGCCATGATCGTGTTGACGACCGCATCGTGCCCCCGCATGGCCGCGGCGACGGCATCGCCGTCCAGCACGTCGCCCTGTATGGCGTGGGCACAACCATCTAGGGGCCGTATGTCGAAGGCCGTGACCTGGTGTCGCTCACCGAGCAGATCCAGCGCTACGCGGCCGACGAATCCGGCCGCTCCTGCCAGCAAAACGCGCATATCTCCATCCTCTCGCTGTGTCGTGTAAGTGTTCCGGCCCGGCCGCATTTTTTGCCTGCTCGAGTGCGGAGTGGTGCAGACGAGGATCCGGCGCTCGGCGTCGAGGTCCAGAGATGGGAGGGCCCGGCGCATCCAGGCTTATAAAGCGCCTTTTTTTTTGCCTGGTCAAGGAGGAGCGCGCTTTGCCGCTCCTTTCACCGGCTGGCGCGAAAAAAGGTGTCCTGGGCGCCGCGTTGGATGTCGCATGGAGCGGGGTAAATCGATTTTAGTTCCCCTTTTGGAGGAGAGCATATTTCTGGATCCGAATCTTCTGGCTTGACTGTGCGCCCCTGAAAGGTATAAAGTAGCATAGACCGTGTTGCCGCTTGTTCTTAACCCCGGACGGGATACCATTTAAAATGTCGTTGAATCAGGATGCCGATTGTTGTGGCCATATCGCTACGCGGTGCCATCAAGCGGTCCCCGAATGGGCGGCGAAACAGCGCGCCCTGATTGATCGCATCGAAAATGCGGTGCCACTGTTTCTGGCGCAGCACACGCTGGCGGGCGGTGGGTTGCGCCGACACGGCAAACTCGATGACGACTATGAATGTTTCAAGGATTGGCCCTTGTTCTATGCCATCGGCGGCTCTGAAGAGGTTCTCGCGGCCTCTTTGAAATCGTGGGAGGCGATCACTCGCCAGTGGACAGAAAAGGGATGCATGCAGCGCGAATTCATCAGCAGCGGCCATGCCGACATGCTGCATATCAGCGAAGGTTATGTCGGTTTCCAGTATTTTGGCCTCGCCGCACCCGAAAATGGTCAGATTATCGATCGGGCCTGTCGCTTTGCCGCTTTCTATACGGGTGAAGATCCACAGGCGCCGAACTACGACCCGAAACACCGGGTCATGCGATCGCCGTTCACCGGCAGCGCCGGACCTGCGCGCCAAGTTGGGGGCGCATTTGCGCTGCCGGGCATATTGGAGTCGCCCTTTTTGTGGGCATCGCTTTATCCGCTCGTCAAATATCCTGAAGACGAGGACAATCCGCAGGAAATCAGCGACATCTTCGACCGGCTTATCACGCGTAGCGATTGTGTCATGAATCTCGCCGTCACCGGCCTCGTCACCAACGCCTATCTCTACACCGGAGAGGAAAAATACAGGCGCTGGATTCTCGAATACGTGGAGAAATGGATGGAGGCCACAGCGGCAAATGGCGGCCTCGTGCCCGACAATCTCGGTCCCAGCGGACGCGTGGGAGAGCATCGCGAAGGACAGTGGTGGGGGGGATTTTTCGGCTGGCAATGCATCTATGCAGTCGAGATGATCTCAAAGGCGTTGACGACAGCCGCCGAATGCGCCTGCCTGGTCAGCGGTGATCAGGCCTATCTAGATTTGCTGCGCAGCTTCGTCGACGCGCTCCTGGATCGATCGGTTGAGCGCGATGGGGTCCTGCTCGTGCCCCACAGAGTAGGTCCCGAGGGCTGGTACGACTATCAGCCGCTGGATCCCTCAATTGCCGGACACCTGTGGCACAACTCGCTGTCCGGGGAGGATTGGGCTCGCCTTGAGCGCCTTCGAGACGGGTCTGATTCTGCCTGGAACCACGTCCACAAAGATGTGGGACACGCCAATGAGCAGCGCCTGAACGATGCGCCTCATCTGAGTTGGCTCGGGGGTGCGAATCCGGACTGGCCCACGCATATCCTCGATGCCGATAGCGCTATGGTTGAGCGCAATGTAAAGCGCATCCGGGAAGGGACCTACGAGAAGGGTTCGCAGACGGTACTGGATCAGAGTCCTGTGCTGCCGACCGGCCTTGCGCAGATGACGATGGGTGCGCCCTATACCTGCTTCAACGGCGGCCTGCTGCGCGGCCACGTGCGCTATTTTGATGTCGAGCGGGCGCGTCCGGGCTTACCTCTTGATGTCGCGGCTCTGGTCGAGTCGGTGGGAGCCGGGTCTGTGGGCCTTCATCTGGTCAACCTGAACGAGGTCAAAACCCGAAAGCTCGTTCTCCAAGCCGGGTCGTACGGGGAACACTCCTTTACCTGTGTGAGCATCCGGCGTCAGGGCGATACCGCTGCCCCACAGACCCACGTCGTCGATGGGCGTTATGTCGCCGTCGATCTGCCGCCGGCTAGCGCAGCGAAGCTGGAGCTTGGCACAAATCGCTTCGTCAAGCGGCCGACATACGAGTTCCCCTGGCGGGCGGTAGCGCAGATACAGGGATTCTAGTTTTATTTCATGTGCTCCATTGGACGGGGGCGCGCATCCAGCGCGGGGGTGGCCGGCATTTTAACGCCGTCGCTATTGAGCGCCGCAGCATGCGCCTGCCGCAGTGCCACGGCTTGACCAGACGACCTAAAAGAGGCTTTATAATTTCTGCACGGCCAGTTGCAGCGGATGGGGGCGAACAGTGCCTGTATGCCGCGGATCAAGCCGGATTTTTGCCCGCGCTATCTCAATGGACGGGTGCAGCCGGAGGGACCCTTATGGGTCGGGCTGGATGACCCGGGCCGGCAATTGCTGGGTGCATAGGCGGGAAGCCGATGGTATTCATTGGGCTCTGGCAGAATGGGCCGAGAAACGTAAATTGCAACTTTCCCACGGGTGGTAGACATATGAGAGCAAAACAGTATATCGCAGGTTCCGCGCAAGAGGCCACGGCCTGGCAACAAGCGCTGCGGCGTGAACTCTTTACTATCCTCAAATTAACGGATTTATTGCCGCATGGGGCAGCCGGTCCGCTCGACCCCGAGATTTTAAGTGAAACGGAGTGCGACGGGTATTGCCATAGGGAATTGGAAATCAATTCTACTCCGGGTCGGCGCATGCCGGTGATCCTGACTTTGCCATTGGCCGCTGCAGGTGCGGCGCCGGCTGTGGTTTGTATCCACGGCCATGGCGGCGATCGCTATAGCCCATACGATTCCGCCTCGATTTACAAAGGCTTTGCGCATTCATTGGCGGCCCAGGGATATGTGACCATCGCGGTGGATGTGGGGCAACACGAGGTATTCGAAGAGGGACGCCTTTTGATGGGAGAGCGGCTGTGGGACTTGTGGCGATGTGTCGATTATTTAGAGAGTTTGCCACAGGTCGATGCCGGTCGCATAGGGTGTGGTGGACTGTCATTGGGGGGGGAAATGGCGATGTGGCTGGGGGCCATGGACGAGCGCATGCGGGCCACGCTGAGTTCGGGTTTTTTAACGACGATGGATCAGATGGAGCACAATCATTGCATGTGCTGGAAATTTGCTGGATTGCGCGAATTGGTTGATTATGCCGATATCTACGCGCTGACCGCGCCGCGGGCGCTGCAATGTCAAAATGGTTTAGAAGAACCGGAGACACAGTTCAATGTGCCTCTGGCCCGGAAAACGCTGGGGGCCATTGCGCCAATTTACCGCGATTTCAATCGCCCCGAGCAATTGGCACTTCATGTCCACGCGGGCGGACACGAGATAGATCTGCCAGCGCTGGTGGAATTTTTCAGAGCGCATCTATAGAGAAAGCGCATGCCGTATGGCGCCAGATTTTCGACTTAAAATAGAGAAATAATTGATGGATTTTATCGCTTTGAGCGAAGCGCAACGGCAACATTTCGATACCTACGGCTATATCGCTATACCGCAAGCGCTCGATCCACATACAGTCGAGCGGCTTGTGGAAGTGGGGGATCGGTTCATGGCCAGTGCTGGGCCGGTGCATAATTATTATGCCAATCGCTACATCGATCTACTCTATGACGAGCTCCTGACGGAGTTGAGCGTTTGTTCAGCTACAGTGCCTTTGGTGCTGCAACTGCTATCTCCGGATATCCGGCTCACCCGGGCAAATATTATCTACAAGTATCCACAACCCGCATCCGCTGCACCGATCTATCCAGATGGCGACGGGCGCTCACATCGCAATTGGCACCGCGATCTGAACAATTTCAGTCCCGATCACCCGATCTGCGGTACGGTTTGCATTCGCGTCGGCTATTGTTTGAGCGATTTTACCGAGTCCAATTCAGGGGTCACATTATTCGTTCCAGGCAGTCACAAGTTGAGGCAGCAACTGCGCTTTAAAAAAGGAGAACTCGATCCGCCGCATTTCGTTGAACTCTCGCTGCGGGCGGGCGATGCCTATTTATTCAGCACCTCCACCTACCATACGCCAGCGGTCAATTTTACAAAAGAGCCGGCCAAGGGCCTGCTGGTGAGTTATGCCTATAACTGGTGGGCGCACAGGCATCCGCTACCTGCGGAGAAAACGCTGGAGAGTATGGATGCGATCAAGGCGCAGTTGTTTGGCAAGGAATTTCACGGCGCGGACGTGCCCCTGCGCAAGTGGGGAAAGGCCCACGGTCTGGCTGTGGACGAACCGCCGATGCGGCTTTTCGTCTGAGCTATGAGCGGCAGAGAAAAGGGCGATTCAGGCGTATATGGCTGCTTCAAAATTTTGGAAAAGAGATACCGCCTCAGAGTCGAAGAAGGGCAGGATCTGGGTCAGGAAAACCCCCGTAATATTTTTTTTGGGATCGATCCAGAAATACGTGTTGGCCAGTCCGGCCCACGCCAGGCTTGCGGACGAGCGTCCCTGGGCCGTCTGCTCGGTATTGATTAGAAAGCTCAAGCCCCACTTCTGCGCCTGCTCTGGATAGAAATTGGCATCGTTGGATAAATCGGGCGCTACCGTTTTGAATTCGGTGACGTCGAGAGCGCCTATGTGGTTCTGTGCCATCAGATGCACGGTCTCGGCTTGCAAGATCTGATGGCCCTTCAGGCTCCCCTCATTCAAGAGCATCTGCGTCAGGCGGATATAGTCCTGTGCGGTGCTATACAGTCCCCCGCCACCCATCTCGAACTCGGGTTCCTGCTCGATCTCCATTGCTGTCACGTGTAGGGAGCCATCCTGCCCACGTGCGTGCATTCCGGCCTGTTTTTGCCGCTGTGCAGGGGTGAGCCGAAACGAAGTGCTGTCCATTCCCAGAGGGGCGAATATGTGCTCCTGCATATAGGCGCCAAGTTTCTGCCCGCTGGTCGTTTCTACGATTCTGCCAGCCCAATCAATGCCGATTCCGTATTCCCAGCGCGTGCCTGGATCGAACATTAGCGGTGTCAATAACGATGCATATTTGCAGGTGCTGATGTCGGGCACATTGGCAATTTCCATAAACCTGGCCAGGTCGGCGTTCCACATGGGATAGCTGAAGCCGGAAGTGTGCGTCAGCAGATGCCGGAGCGTTATCGCCCTCTCCGGGCTGCGCAACCTCGGAACGCCGGCTCGATCAAAACCATCGAGTACCTGTACTTGCGAAAGTTCCTGGATGAACTGAGAGGCGGGTTCATCCAGGTTTATCTCCCCCTTTTCGACTAGCTGCATGGCGGCGATCGCCGTGACGGCCTTTGTCATTGAAGCTATCCAGACCACCGTGTCGGTAGTCATTGCGGCGTCAGCGCCGATGAGGCGATGACCGAAGGCGGCTTCGTAGATTATGTCTTCGTTAGTGGCCGCCATGGCTACCACACCGGGGATGTTTCTGGGGCCGATGGATTGACTCAGAAGCTGGTCTATATCATCTGAATTTTTCATTTTTACACGTCCGCTTGAGTGGCCGGGGAAAATAGATTGACGAGAAATGTAAAAAAATTATAACGCTTTTAGAGCCTTTGTTCAAATCGTGGGTGGGGCAGAGGGCGATGCCGAAGGCGCTACCTGCCCCGGATGCGCGGATCGAGTGCGTCGCGCAGGCCATCACCCATATAGTTCACCGACAGCACTGTCAGCGAAATCGCCAGGCCCGGCCAGATCACCCGCTCCGGGTTGAGAGTCATGAAGTTGGTGGAATCGAAGAGCAGCCGTCCCCAGGTCGGGAAATCGGAGGGAAAACCGAGTCCGAGGAAAGAGAGCGCGCTTTCGGTAATGATCGCATTGGCAATACCGAGCGTCGCCGACACCATGATCGGCGACAATACATTCGGCAGGATATGCCGCAGGATCATTCGCTGCGGCGGGGTGCCGATTGATTTTGCGGCCAGGACGAACTCCCGCTCCTTGAGCGCCAGCACGTCGCCCCGCACGATGCGCGCCGTATTCATCCAGCTGGTGATGCCAATGGCAAAGACGATCAGCAGGAAAATGCCCGTTTCCGGTCCGATCAAAGCGCGCAGCACGTCGCGAAAGAGCATGATCATGACCAGCAATAAAGGCAAGAGCGGCAGGGCGAGGAAGAGGTCGGTGAAGCGCATCAATGGTCCGTCGATCTTTTTGAAATAGCCGGCCAGAACGCCGACCAAGGTGCCCAGACCCAGTGCCAGCAACATCGCCACGACACCCACCAGAAGCGATACCCGGCCGCCGGCCAGGACCTGCGCAAAGGTATCGCGGCCAAGCTGGTCGGTGCCCATGGGGTGCGCCAGGCTCGGCCCCTGATTTCTGGCGCGGATGTCGATGAAATTCGGTTCCAGCGTCCACAGATAGGGTCCGAGCGCCACCAGCAAGCAGACGAAGGCGAAGAAGCCCATGCCCACGACGGCGCCCTTGTGGGTTTTGTACTGATCCCAGACATCGGCCCACTGCGAGCGTTGCGGTGTGGTAGCCGGCAAATTGGCCTCAGTCATAGCGGATCCTCGGATCGAGAATGCCGTAGAGAATATCGGCGATCAGGTTGAAGAGCACGATCAACAGGGCGAAGATAAAGGTCAGCGTCTGCACCAGCGGAATATCGGCGCCCTGAATGCCAATGATCAGGAGCTGCCCCAGTCCGTTTACCTTGAATACCTGCTCGGTGATAATCGCGCCCCCGAAGACTTGCGGGATGCCCAGGGCAATGACGGTAACCACGGGGATCAGGGAATTGCGCAGTACGTGC
Organism: uncultured bacterium; assembly: GCA_964005845.1. Lineage (GTDB taxonomy): Bacteria > Latescibacterota > UBA2968 > UBA8231 > UBA8231 > CAXFTV01. The sequence continues at coordinate 2,122 of CAXFTV010000016.1, read as the reverse complement.
ACCAGTACCACAATCTTTTCGGTCATGCCCTTTGCCTGCGCGGTGCGGACGTAATCCTGATTCAGGTTGTCGAGCATGGAAGCCCGCATGAAGCGGCTGATTTGTGCGGCGTTGAACAAAGCCAGGACCAGGACTGGCATGGCCATCTGCCGCACTTGAAAGCCGAAACTGGCCCAGTCCGTGACTGCATGCGTGGTGTCATAGATCGACGGGAACCAGAAAAAACTATCATTCGGCACCAGGACCGAAAAGACGACGATCAGCAGAACGCCGGTGAAGAAAGTCGGAACCGAAAAACCCACCATGGAGATAAAAGTACCGATCTGGTCGAACCAGCTGTACTGGCGATAGGCCGAATAGACCCCGATGGGCAGTGCGATCAGAATGCCGATGAGGTAGGACATGCCGACGACCCACAGGGTTTGCGGCATGCGCTCGACGATCAGGTCGACGACCGGGGAACGCGTCGCCCAGCTCTGGACGCGCAGCCGGTCGTCGCAATCGCCAATGCAGATATCGAACAACTGCTCGATTACATTGAGCGGTTCATTGACGAAGAACTGGACGCACCACTTGATATAGCGGACGTGAATCGGCTCGCCGAGACCGAGGCTGACGCGGATTTTTTCCCGCACCTCCGGCGGAATCGTCATCGGCAGGTTGCCGGTGGGATCGTTGGGCGCCAGATCGAGCAGCAGGAAAATGGCGAAACTTATGAACAAAAGCACCGGGATCGTGAACAGCAGCCGGCGGATGGTAAAGTTCAGCATAGGCGGTGTCGCGGTTCGGGTGAGGCGCTGCTCCCGCCTCCTGAGTTAAAGAGCGGACGGAAATGCGGAGCAGCGCCTTGGGCAGCGCTTAGTTGCGGTACCAGTCGGCGATATTCCACAATTCGGAATCCCAGGTGTTGAGCTTGACGCCAGCCAGAGAGTTCGAGTGTGCAGATACGCGGCCGCGGTGGATGAGCGGGATCATTGCGCCTTCCTGCATCAGCATGTCGTTCATAGCCTTTACAATGCGGGCGCGATCTTCTAGGGCGGCTGTGACGGCGAGTTCCGCTGCCAGGGCATCGTATTCCGGGTTGCAGTAACGCGGCATGTTCGAGCCGAGCCAGTTTTTTTCGGGCGTCGGGATTTCCGCGCAGACCCAATTGCCCATATAAGCCTCGGGATCGGTGCCGGCGGCGTAGTTGGTGTACATCTCGATATCGGCATAGAACTTCTGGATTGTATCCGGACTCGACTGGTCGCCGCCGAAGAATACGGCGGCGTCGATATTCTTGAGCTCGGTCTCGACGCCGATCTCGCTCCACCACTGCTTGATCAGCGCCTGGGTGTCCTGACGGACGGGGTTGGTGGAGGTCTGATAGAGAATCGACAGGCGCACGCCGTCCTTGGCGCGGATGCCGTCGGCACCGCGGGTCCAGCCGGCCTCATCCAGGATGGCGTTTGCCCGGGCGCTATCTTGCACGAGGCAGGCGTCATTGGCAGTCGAAGCATAGAGCGCCGGGGCCGGGAGCACATTACAGGTTGCTTTACCGGCAGCGCCGTAGCCGATTTCGCTGAGGAGGTTGCGGTCGATTGCCAGCGAGAGGGCCCGGCGCACCGCCGCATCCCTCAGGAAGGGGTGCGGCCCCCCCTCGAGCGTAGAGCGCTGGTCGCCCAGAGAGGGATCCGGGTTGGAAAGGTTGACGTGCAGGCGTTCCACACTGGTGCCGAATGCCGATACGATCTGGCCTTTTCCAGCGCCGGCCATTTGCCGCAGAATGGCCGGATCGATCTGGAGATTCCAGGCGTAGTCGAATTCACCGGTTTCGAGAACGGAACGGGCTGCCGCCGTGGCATCTCCGCCGCCTTTAAATGTCAGCGTCGCAAAGTTCGGTTTGTTGGGGTCGCGATAGTGCGGATTGGCGGCCATCGAAATCACGTCATTCGCTTTGAATTCGGTGACGCGGAAGGGGCCGGTGCCGATGGGACCGAAGTTCTGCTCGGTGCACTCCGGCGCCTTTGCACCGATGCAGTCCTCGAACTGGGCTTTTTGGATGACCGGGCTATCGGCGCCGACAAAGGGGCCATAGGGGAAGGGTTTCGGTTTGCTGAAGGTGATTTTGAGGCTCAGATCA
>CAXFTV010000015.1:0-10317 GCA_964005845.1 uncultured bacterium | reverse complement strand
TTGGTCGCCAGCACTTCGAAGGGGGCCGAGTTTTTGATGACCAGCGTAGATCCGTCGAGATCGGAGATGTAGATCCGCCCGTCGACACCGACCAGCGAGGCGTAGATATGTCCCATGCCCTCAAGGCGTTCGGGCCCGTATGCGATCTCGCCCGTCGAGGGATTGTAGGACGATAGAATTGCGTTCCGGTCCTTGGTCATGAAGAGGTGCTCGCCGTAGAGAAGGAGTGAGGCGACATAGGGGGTATTCCGATCGATGGACCAGAGGATGGCAGCGGAGCCGCTGATATCTCCCTTTGCTTTGTCCAGCTGGATGGCCTGCATAGCCGGACTCCGGTGGCCGCTCGCGACATAGACCACGCCGTCGCGGTAGAGCGGGGTGGGAATGACATTCGAGCCCAGACCGGAACATTGCCAGATCACATCACCGGTTTGCAGATCGTAGCTTCTCGTCTTGTGCGATGCGCTGACGATTACCTGGTGCTTCCCGGCAAACTCCACGATCAGCGGCGTGGACCAGGAAGTCGGCTCGTCGCGCTCCTTGCGCCAGAGTTCTGCACCGGAGTGCTTGTCGAGGGCGACGATGAACGAATCTCCTTCGTGATCCCAGTTGAGCACCAGAGTGTTCCCCTGAATGGCTGGCGAACTGCCCTCGCCGAAACTTCTCCGCGTCGTCATATCGCCGAAGTCTTTTTCCCATTTCAGATTGCCTTCGAAGTCGAAACAGTACAGACCTTGTGAACCGAAGAAAGCATAGAGGTGTTCGCCGTCCGTAATGCCCGTGTTAGAGGCGAACGTCGCCGTCCGATGGTGGGAATCTTCGGCGGGAAAGGCTTCGCGCACGGTCTTCTCCCAGGCGATCTCGCCGCTGTTTCGGTGGATGGCCAGGAGCTTGAATTGGTACTTCGGATCACCCAGAAAGCCAGCGGTCGGACCCTCCACTGCCGTCTGCACGTAGAGGTAGTCACCCCAGAGCAGGGGCGAGGCGTGGCCGGATCCGGGGAGCGCCGTCTTCCAGCGGATATTCTTCTGCTCGCTCCATTCGAGGGGGGGATTGCCCCGATGGACCAGTCCGTTGTAGTTCGGCCCCCGCAGCGCCGGCCACTGTCCCTGCTGCGCGTGAACAGAGGTCGAAAGCACGGCGATGGACCAGATAATCGGAAGTTTTCTCAGCATTGGCTTTTTTCCTTTCGTCTGGATTCGGAAGCTCGGCAAGCGGATCTATCTAGAATAAGGCACATTGCCGAACTCGTCGACGGCGTATTTCCACTTCTCGAGGTAAGATTCTCCCGTCCTGAAGGGGTCGCCAATTTTTTCCAATTGCCGCGCCAATAATTTCTTCAACTCCGCCTGCACCGCCGCCGCTGCGGAGGCGTCTGCCAGATTGTGCAACTGATGCGGATCTTCTATATCGTCGAAGAGATAATAAGCATCTTCGCTCGTCCACACGAAGGTGTGGCGGTTCGTGCGCAGGGCGCGATAGGCCGGATCGAGGTAGTTCCTTTCGCTGAAAGGCGAAACGCTCATATAGAGCGCGGCGTGCTCTTCCAATTCGACCTGGCCGCGAATGCACGCCGACAAATCGTCGCCTTCGACCGGGGCGGGGATTTCCAGCCCGCACAGAGCCAGCAAAGTCGGCATAATATCCACAGTTCCCAGCGGCGTCATCACCTTTCGATTTTGGCGTCCAGAGGTCAAGGGGGGATAGCGCAATAGAAAGGGCACGCGGCAGGATTCGTCCCAGAAGATCTGTTTCGCAAAAGGTTTTTTGCCGTGCGAGCCCAACATCTCTCCGTGGTCGGAGGTGAAAATGAGGATGGTATTTTCTTCTAGCGCGTTTTTCTTCAGCACCTCGACAATGTTTTCAACGCATTGGTCCAAGGCCGCGATATGCGCATAGTAGCCGGCTGCTTCTTGGCGGGTGAATGTTTCGCAGGCGGGGTCGTCAAATCCGACATTAGGTGAAAATGTGATGGCTTCCGGGGCAAACATGTCCTGGAATTCGCGCGGCGCATTGTCATGTGGAAAATGCGGTGGTCCCAGTGATAAAACCAGGAAAAAGGGGTTTCCCGCGCCTTCGTTTATGTACGCACAGGCATCTTCCGTTTGGGCAAAGGCATCGTATCCGGGCCATGTTTTAATTTCCGGATCGTCGCCATCGTAATATTGGGAATTCTGATAGTCGTGCGTGCATTCCAGCACTTTCCAGTAGTCAAAACCTTGCCGCCGTGCAGGTGGGATATAACCGGCGCGACCATGCCCGTCCACATGCCACTTGCCGATATAAGCCGTATCGTAGCCGCCCGCTTTAAAAACCTTGCCCATGCTCTGCTCGGTGGGCGCCAGGGGCACATCGTTCATAAACATGCCCGTGGTCGTGGGGAAACGCCCGGTCAACAAGGCCGCCCGCGCAGGGGTGCAAACGGGAGATGTGCCAATGGCATTGGCAAAATTAAGCGACTCCGCGGCCAGCCGGTCTATATGCGGCGTAACGGCGTTCGGATCACCGTTATAACCCGTCGCTTTGGCGCGCCACTGATCTGTTAAAATGTAAACCACATTGGGCTTGTCGTTGGCAGCCATCAAATGTTCTCGCGTTTTTGATAAAAGTCCTTCACTGAAGCAAAGCGAATTTATAGCTGGAACGAAATAGAGGCTATCGGCAAATAGTTTATATAGGACTTTCGGCTGCATTCGGTCAAGTAGTAGCGCCGTCTTTTCGCATGCATTACTTTCAAAATGGGCTGTGCCGGCAGCCATTTTTTCGGGGTGCGAAAGCCGGACTGGCCGATTGCACGGGGCATGAGCTTTGGGTAATAAAAAAAGCTGGGACCGATTTGGAGGATGGTATTGGAGGCATCTATGGAGCAGGATAACGAAGCGCCCGGCACTAACCGGTTCGCTACCTTCGCAGCTTTTCCTCCCCTGCCCGATGGGGATTGGCTGCTGGATCCCACCCCCTACAAAGCCGAGTTGCAGCGCGGCGAACGCGAAGACGAGATTGCCCTGAGCAACGGCCTGATCCGCCGCACCTTTCGCCTCGCGCCCAATGCCGCTACCATCGCCTACGACAACCTGATGAGCGGCGTTTCGATGCTGCGGGGTGTCAAACCCGAAGCCACGATCCAGGTGGATGGGCAAGGGTGGGCGCTGGGCGGCCTGCGCGGGCAGGAGGAATACGCCTATCTACGACCTGAATGGGTGGATGCGTTCAGCGCCGACGAAGCGGCTTTTCAGTACTGCGGGTTGGCGACGGGAAAACCGCGGGCCCATCTGGATTGGCGGCGCGGGCGCCATGCCCCAGAGCTGCCATGGCCGCCGCCCGGCGTCGCTTTGAGCTTGCGCTTTCGGGCTCCGGAGGGTGCGCTGTGCGGCCTGGAAGCCGAGGTGCACTACGAACTCTACGACGGCATTCCACTGCTGTGCAAGTGGCTGGTTTTGCGCAATGGCTGTGCTCGCCGGGTGCGGCTGAATGGCTTTGTCAGCGAGATTCTGGCGGTGGTCGAGCGCGAGGTGGCGGTCGACGAACTGGAGCACTGGAACCATCCCGATATGCACGTGGAGAGCGATTTCGCCTTTCACGGCATGACTCCCGGGGGAGCCTGCAAAACCACCCATTGGGTGCCGGATCCCCAGTACACCACCCAGGTCAACTACCAGCTGCAGACGCCCTGCCTGCTGGAAAGCCGCCTGCCCCTGGGGCCCGAAGTGGACATCGAAGCGGGGGAAGAGTTCGTCTCCTTTCGCACCTGCGAACTGGTGTACGACAACGACGAGCGCGAGCGCCGGGGATTGGCGCTGCGGCGCCTGTACCGGACCATCTCGCCGTGGACGCAGGAGAATCCTTTGCTGATGCACGTGCGCCAGGCCGACCCGGAGGCGGTGCGCCGGGCGGTCGATCAGTGTGCCGAGGTCGGGTTCGAGATGGTCATCATGAGCTTTGGCAGCGGTTTCGAGGCCGAAAACGAGGCGCCCGATTATATTGACCAGATAAAGGAACTGGCCGATTACGCCCATGCCAGGGGCATCGAATTGGGCGGCTATTCGCTGCTGGCCAGTCGCAGTGCGGGCGCCGCGCACGATGTGCTAGATGCGCAGACGGGGGCGCCGGGGCAGGCCATCTTTGGCAACTCGCCGTGCCTGTGCAGCGCCTGGGGTGCCGACTATTTCCGCAAATTGAAAGCGCTTTTCGAGCAGACCGGCCTGGACGTGCTGGAGCACGATGGTTCCTATCCGGGGGATGTCTGCGCCTCTGGCGAACACCCGGATCACGAGGGCCTGGCCGATTCGCAGTGGCGCCAGTGGCAGCGGATCACCGGGTTTTACCACTGGTGCCGGGGGCGGGGCATCTACCTCAATGTGCCGGACTGGTATTTTTTGAGTGGTTCCAGCAAAACCGGCATGGGTTATCGCGAGGTGAACTGGTCGCTGCCGCGGCAGCGGCAAATATTGCTGGCGCGCCAGAATATCTACGATGGCACCTGGGAAAAGACGCCGAGCATGGGCTGGATGTTTGTGCCTCTGGTCGAATACCAGGGCGGCGGCGGCGCCGCTACTTTAGAGCCCCTGGCCGAACATCTGGAAGAGTACGCGGCGCACCTGGCGCAAAACCTGGGTTCGGGCGTACAGGCCTGCTACCGGGGGCACCAGCTCTACGACGGCGCAGAGACTCGCAAAGTCGTCGAGTACTGGGTGGGATTCTACAAGAAATACCGGGCCATTCTGGAATCCGACGTGGTCCACTTGCGCCGCCCCGACGGCCGCGATATCGACGGTTTGCTGCACGTCAATCCACAGCTGGAGACCCGGGGGTTGGCCATGCTCTACAACCGCTCGCCGAGGAGGTGGTGCGGCGGCTCAGACTGCCACTTTATTACACGGGCCTGCGCACGAGGGCGCGGATCCGCGAGCGGGAGGGCGAAAAAAAACTCTACGAGTTGGATCGCCACTACCAGGTCGAGCTGGAATTGCGTTTGGCCGCGAAGGGCGCCACCTGGTTGGTCATCGAAGCAGAAGAGTCCGCCGGATGAGGCGATCATTTGCAGGGGCCATAAATGGGCGGTTTTCGCGGCTGCGGCAAGGGGCTTGCGAGCCCATTGAAAACAGGGGGAGCTAGGCATGGAAAAAACCAATGTTCTCTTTATCCTCACCGACGATCAAGGGGTCTGGGCGGCGAGCTGTTATGGCAATTCCGAGATTCGCACGCCAAACCTGGACCGCCTGGCTGCGACGGGGATGCGCTTCGAGAATTTCTTCGTTTCCACCCCGGTGTGTTCGCCGAGTCGCGCCACTTTGCTGACCGGCCGCATCGCTTCGCAGCACGGGGTGCACGACTGGATACGCGGCGGCAATGTGGGAGCGGATGCGGTCAGCTATCTGGAGGGAGAGGTGGCCTATACCGACGTCCTGGCGGCGCAGGGCTGGACCTGTGGATTGAGCGGCAAGTGGCACCTGGGCAATAGCCAGCTGGCCCAGCATGGCTTCAGCCACTGGTTCACGCACCAGCAGGGGGGCGGCCCCTACAACGATGCACCTATGGTGCGCGACGGCGAGCTGGTCGAGGTGCCCGGGTACGTGACCCATGCCATCACCGACGACGCGCTGGATTTTCTCGAGTGCCAGGCTCAGGCCGCGGCGCCCTTTTACCTGAGCGTGCACTATACCGCGCCGCACAGCCCCTGGACCGGACACCCGCAGGAGATTGTCGATTCCTATGACGATTGCGCTTTTGAATCCTGTCCGCAGGAGCCCATTCACCCCTGGGCCGTCGGGCATGAATTGAGCGAGAGTTGCCTGGGGAACCGGGAGATGCTGAAGGGGTATTTTGCCGCGGTCACGGCCATGGACGCGGACGTGGGCCGCTTGCTGGACAAGCTAGAGGAACTGGGCCTGCGCCAGCAGACCCTGGTGGTTTTTGTCAGCGACAACGGCTTTAGCTGCGGGCACCACGGCTTCTGGGGCAAGGGCAATGGCACCTACCCGCCCAATATGTACGAAAATTCCATTAAAGTGCCCTTGCTGGCGAGCCATCCCGGGCGCATCCCGGAGGGCGCGGTGCAGCCGGCTATGGCCAGTGCCTACGACTTCATGCCCACGCTGCTGGACTACCTGGATTTGCCACTGCCTTCAGGGCGCAACCTGCCGGGGCGGAGTTTTGTGCCGGCGCTGCTGGGACGGGCGGATGCAGCGCGGGACAATGTGGTTATCTACGATGAGTACGGAGCCACCCGGATGGTGCGCACCGCCACGTGGAAGTACGTGCAGCGGGCGCCGCGGGGACCGCACGAACTCTACGATCTGGCCGCCGACCCGGAGGAGCGCGACAACCGGGCGAAGGATCCCCGGCAGCGCGAGCGGATCGAAGCCTTGCAGGCAGTGCTGGAAGCTTTTTTTGCCCGCTACGTGGAAGCGGAAAAGGACGGTGGCGACTATCCGGTGAGGGGCGCGGGGCAAATGCGGCCCCTGGGTAAGCGCTGGGCCGATGGCGGCGAGCCCTTTGCGCCGGGATGAAGCGGGCTACTGGCGCTCCAGGTAGGCGCGGGCGATGTCGATGACCAGGGCGATGTCGTGGCGCGCTTCCTCGATGGGGGTGCGGCAGGGCATCGCCGCGGTAATGCAGGCGTGGAAGTGGCGCAATTCGCGGGTGAAAGGGTTTTCCCAGTCGATGGCTGGCTCCTGGCTGCAGGCATTGCCCTCGGCGTCGATGCCTTGCAGGGTCAGGGTGGAGAGGATGCCGCGCGCAAAGCCGGTCGGATAGGAGAGCAGGATGCGCTTGTCGGGAGCGTAGATTTCAAGGGTCTCTTTGAAATCCCACAAATCCGGCAGGTCCACCCAGGAGGCGGCGCAGCGGGTGCCGCTGGAGTACTCGAGCAGGGTGTTGATACAATGGCCCTTTTGCCAGATTTCGGTGTTGACCACCCGGCTGGGCTGGCCCATGATGTGGCGCAGGCCGTAAAGGTCGTGAATCATGCTGCCAGAGAGGATGAAAAAGGCATTTTCTAGGGCGCTGGAGACGGGGCCGATGGCTTCGTGCAGGGCACTTTTCCTGGCCTCCTGGGTGGCGATTCGGACGCTCTCCGGGATGTCGTCGAAGCGCTCGAGGTGGAATTGGCGCAGGTGCAGGGAATTGTCCGGGTGCAGGTGGTTGACCTGGATAAAGTGGATCTGGTCCATAGCTGCGGCTTCGCGCTGAGCGCGCTCGAAGGCCGGATCGTAGACCTTCATATAGCCGGTCTGTGCCACCTTGCCGCTTTGTTGGGCCGCGGCGATGAGGGCATCGGCTTCGCGCAGAGAAAAACACACCGGTTTTTCGATAAAGACATGTTTGCCGGCTGCAAAAGCCGCCAGGGCGACCTCGGTTTTCGGGTCCGAGTGGCACAGCAGCACCGCCTCGACATCGCTGTCCAGTAGCTGCCGGTAGTCGCAGGTATGTTGCGGGATGTGAAATTTTCGGGCCACGGTGCGGGCCAGGGTCGGCGAAATATCGCAGACCAGATCCACCTGAAATTCGTCTTGCAATCCTGCCAGATTGGGCAGATGGTGGACCTGGGCGATGGCGCCGCAGCCGATGATGCCGAGTCGTACGGGGGCCATGAATACTCCTTATTTTATTCTCGAGTTTCGTCCAGATAGTTCATTGCTGGACGCAGGTTCCAGCGGTACTGGTCGGGGGGCTGTACGTGGCGTGCCCACGCCGAGAGAATGGGGTGTTCGGCGCGCAGCGTCGCCATTTTGGCGGCAATTGCTTCGGGATCCCAGCCATCGAGCAGCTGTGCGCGCAGGTCCCGGAGTAAGTCCTGGCAGGCCGGGTCGGCAGCGCGGTTGCGGACTTCGTGCGGATCCTCTTCCAGGTTGAAAAGTTGTGGTTCCTGGCCATGGTAGTAGTTGAGTTTCCAGGCATCGCGGCGGATCATGCGGTGATAACAGCCCTCGTCGGTGCAGTATTCGGAAAAGGCGAGATCGTCCCAGCTGGTTCCCTGCGGCTGGCGCAGCAGCTCGAGCAGGCTGCGGCCGCGCGAATGGGGCAGGGCGGGGGCACCCAGGGCCTCCAGCATAGTGGCGTTGAGATCGAGGGCGCTAACGACGCGGGCGCAGCGGTGGCCCCGGGGCAAAACCTCCGGCCAGGAAAGGATGGCCGGTATCCGCACCGAGTCTTCGTAGAAGGTCTGTTTCCACCACAGGCCGTGTTCGCCCACTTGCTCGCCGTGGTCCGATGTATACAGGATCAAGGTGTTGCGCTGCAGATCGTTGCGCTCGAGGGCCTGCAGGATTTCGCCGATCATGAGATCCATGCGCGTCACCAGGGCCCAGTAGGCGGTGCGGGCCCGCAAAATTTCCTCCTTGCCAACTTCTTGGATGCCGCACTGCTGCCGCCACCATCGGAAGTAGGGGTGCAACTGGTCGAGGGGCGGGGACGGGTTGCGGGGCAGGGACATGCTGGCGCGGTAGAGAGCGTAATCCTGGCGGCGGGCGACAAAGGGTTGGTGCGGCAGCATGAAGCCGACCGAGAGGCTGAAGGGGCCGTATTCCTGGCCGGCGCGTCGGCGCACCCCCAGCTGATTCAGATAGTCCACCGTCGCCGCGGTGACGCATTCGTCGTGGACCTGATAGGCGCTCTGGCCAGGACCGGATTTTTCCAGGCTGACGCGGTCCGGGCCGGCGGTGCCCGCCAGTATGCCGTGGTCCACGCCGGTGCTGCCCAGATGGTTGGGGCCGTGGTCGCCGACCAGGCGCTCGGCGTAACCGTGCAACTGATCGGGACCCAGGGCGTGCATGCGGCCAATCAGTACCGGTCGGTAGCCACCGGCCCCCATGGCATGGGCCAGCGTGGGAATGCTCGAATCCAGGGCGTGGTTATTGGTCCACACCTGGTTTTCGCAGGGATAGCGGCCGCTGAGCATGGACATGCGCGAGGGCACGCAGATGGGCGCTGGGCAATAGGCATTGTCGAAGGTCACGCCGGCAGCCGCCAGCCGGTCCAGGTTGGGGGTTTGCACCAGCGGGTCGCGGTAGCAACCGGTCACGGCCGGGTTGTGCTGGTCGGAGTGGATGTAGAGCAGGTTGGGGCGTTGGATTTCTGCGGCTGGCATGAATTTTTATATTATTGGCGAATTGTGGAGTTATTATTGGCGAATTGTGGAATGGCGATAGAAAAAATTAAGATAGCGAAATAGACCGGTCAAGGTGCTTGCGGAGTATCTTAGAAGCGGGTTGAGAGCCGGCGAAAAACCAAAAACTGGTATTCTGGGTCCTGGAAGCGAGGGCGCAGATTTCAACGAGAAAATTACTATGCGCGACTACGAAGATATTGTCCAGCGGATCGAAGCCCTCAAGGGCGATTTCATGCGTTCTCGAGTGCTCGCCGAGGTCGATGGATATCCCCTCTACCATATTTCCCTGGCCCGGGACCCCGGCCGGCCTGCCATTCTGCTCATGGGCGGAGTGCACGGCGACGAGCCGGCAGGGGTGGAGGCGGTGCTCAGATTGCTGCAGCGGGGATTGGACGACTGGCTGGAGACTTTTTGCTTTGAGGTGCTTCCCTGCTTCAACCCGTACGGATACGTCTACGACGAGCGCCACAACCGCCTGGACCTGGACCTCAATTGGGCCTACGAGCGCGACGACCTGGCCGAGATCCGGGCCTTGCGCAAGTTAATTGATGGCCGGCGTTTTGAAGTTGTGATCGATTTTCACGAAGACTGGGAAAGCCCTGGCTATTACCTGTACGAACTGTGCCGCGGGACTATGGCCGTGGGAGCCGAAGTCGTGCGCCGGGTGGGGGCGGTTTGCCCGCTCAATACAGCCGCGGTCATCGAGGGCCAGAGGGCCGAGAACGGCCTGGTTTTTCCGGACATCGAAATGGAAAGGCAGATGCGCGGTACCGGTATTCCGGTGGCGATGTACAATTTGTATTCGGATCACCTGCTCACCTCCGAGTCGCCGAGCGCTCTGGAACTGGAGACGCGGGGGCAGACTCATTTAATTACCATGGAAACAGTGATGGCGAAGTACCTGTCCGCCTGAATGCCGACTTCTGGTTGACACCTGTGAGGTGCCGTCTTATCATTGGGCAAAAGAGCTTCTTATGAGAAGCCGTTGCAAAACTCAAATCTGGGCTTCGCGCGGCTGCAGAGCGAATTTTAAGACGGCTTTTAAGGAGGAATTGGCGTGAGCAGACGGGTGCTGGTTACGGGCGGTGCCGGTTTTATCGGCAGCCACATGGCGGATCGGTTGCTGGCGGCGGGCAGCGAGGTCATCGTCCTGGATAATGAATCCACTGGAACGCGTGCCAATGTGCCGGCCGCCGCACATTTTATAG
>CAXFTV010000014.1:0-5228 GCA_964005845.1 uncultured bacterium | reverse complement strand
TTCGGGATCGGTGTAGCGCTTCAGTTCCAGGCGCGCGTTGACCGTGGGTTTGGAGGGCATGCGGTCGGGGTGGATATAATTGCTGCGGCCGCCAAAGTTGTTGTAGCAGTTCCAGTTTATATCCGAGGCGAGCACGGCGATGTCGGCGCTCGGTTCACGGGGTGAGACCACCCAGGGGAACGAGAAGAACAGGCCGCTTTCGGTTTTGGCGTGGAGGTAGTATAAACCCGAACGCTCGGGCGCCTCGACGTATTGTTTGTGGCTTGGGCTGGCATAGCCGAATTTGTTCCACTGCACGCCCGTCTGGCAATAATCGCCATCCGGACTGATCTGGACGGTAGCGCGGGGCCCGTGTTCGTCGAACCAGCCGATGGGTTTTACCAGCTCCTTTGCAAATCCGTAGCGCCACAGTTCCAGCTTGAAGGCCTGGTGCGAATGCACGCGGAATTCGGCCTTTTCTCCCGCCTGCAGACACTTGGGCCACATGTAGCCCAGCAAACAGTCCGACAACAGGCGGAACTGGTAGGGCTCGTTGCCGTTTATGTCCAGGTGTACGATTTTGGAGCCAAAACCGTCCTTGGCCAGGGTCACCTGGTAGGCGCCGGGCTCCAGGTCGGCATACACCGCTCCGGATGCACCCGAACGCACCTGGGTCACGCCCTTATCGTTCTCGAAATCCAGCGCCACACCTGCAAGGGCGATATAGCGTTCATCACTGACGTAGCCAACTAACATTATAGATACTCCTGGCGATCGGGGTTGACGTAGAAAAACGCGGTCCTTATTGCTTGGCAATGGTATCGCCGAGGCGAATCTTTCCTGTTTCGACGACTCGCGTATTGATGCCGCGCAAACACAGTCCTTTGCCCAAGGGGCTGTTGACGAATTGCATGGCATCCATGCCGAAGCGATCGACGAGTTTTTTGCAACTGGTATGGGGCAGGGAGGTGACTTCGACCATTGCCGCGCCGATGGCCAGGCAGAGTACCCGCCGGCAGGTTGGCCAGGCTCAAGTCCAGGTCGATGTAGAGCTGGTCGCCGGCCAGGGGCCAGCGTTCCCGGCTGCCGCTCAGTTCCAGGCTGCCGTCGTCGGTGGGGGCCTGGCGGATCTGTTCCAGGCCGGCGTTCTGTTCTTCAGTGTTGAGGTGTCTGATTTTCATTGGTCAACTCCGGCGTTGTAATGGGTTAGCCGCGCCACTCCAGGTCGATACTGGTGTAGCCATCGGTGTAGCGCTGCAAATGCGCCGGCAGGTTTTCCAGGAACCAGCGACCCGCCGCCGGGATTTTCCACGGGATGTCGATTCTGTGGTTGCGGTCCCTGAAGCCGATCGCACACGAGAGTCGGGTTTCTCGCAGGCGATTGGGAAAGGCACCATGGTAGGTCCGGTGGGCAAAGACGATCATATCGCCGCCATTGGTGAACAGCGGCACCAGACCGGGAATAGCAAAACCCGAGTAGTAGCGTTCCTCTTCTCCAGCAGGGTAAAACGAGCGCCGGTCCGCCGTCAGTTCGAAGCCCTCGGGCCCCGGCCAATCTTCTAGATGGGAATCTTCAATGACGCACAACCCGCCGTGGATCGGGCGCGACCCGGTCAGGTAGAACCACTTGCCCGAGGGCCACAGACCGCGATTCAGAACATCCCCTGAATTTTTGATTTCCGGCGTATGACCGCACCAGTCGGTATGCCAGTTCACGGGCTGGGAGCCGGACGTGCGGATGATGGCCGCGGAGCGGTGTACGGTCAGTTCGTCGGTGCCGATCAAATGCCGATGGATGTCCATGAAGGGCTCGTATTCCAGCAGCTCCCAGGCCCCCGGGCCCGATTCGATCCAGGCGTGCCGGGTGCGGCTCTCTCCGGCTTGCAACAAACCCTCCGGATCGGTGGCGGCGAAAACCGCCTCTTTGAGCCGATCGACGATTTCCGGCGTCAGCACGTCTTTGATAATCGCAAAGCCGTGTGCTTCCAGGCATTCATCCATGGCCTGGAGTTCGTCGGTGGCGAATTCGTAGCAATAGCCCAGATCTGGTTTCCGAATGTGCGAATAATCTTCCATTGGAGCCTGCTGAATGCGAATTTAGTTCGCCGCTTGCTGGGCCTCCTGCAGCAGAGTCGTGATAGCGGCGCGGTAGGGAAAGCTGGGAGGCTGCAGCAGCGCCTGGTGCAAGGGCGACAGCGCGGCGATTTCGGCGTTGGCATCCGCCGCTGCCGGGGGCGAGAAGGACATGAGGCCCGGCCCGTAGCGCATGATCAACATGCGCCGTTCGCGGCCTCCGGTCCAGGGCAGAGCACCGTGGATGAGCGCTTCGGTAAAGAGAATGGCGGAGCCTGCCTTGAGGACGATTTGCCTGACGAATTCGGCGCCGATTTCCATGCGCCTCATGGGCCAGGGGCAGAAATAGTTGGACTTGTGACTGCCCGGGATACAGCAAAAGCCGCCATCCCCCGGGTTGACATCGGACAACAGGTAGGCGATGGCCATCAGGCCGTTGCGCATGCGGCCGTTTTCAACGCGGTGGAAGAAACCCTGTTCGAGATCGGGCGAGTGGCCCACGCCGCCCCCGTGCAGCAGCTGGCCCTCGCTGCCGGCGGTATTGGCAATGCCGACGAGTCCTTCGAAGCGGATATCGTCGCCGATGGTTTCGACCATGTAGCGCAGTGCTGCGGGCAGGGCCAGCAACTCGCGAAAGGGAGTGCACCAGGGTTGGGGCCAGTTGAGACAGTCGGCGAAGGTTTCGCGCCCGTGCTGGCCACTCAAGCGCGCGGAGCCGCCGTCGAGCGAGCATTCGGGCGGGGTTTCCCGAGGCGGGCGATTTTGATCGAAAGCCCCGTTGAGCGCGTCCACCTGAGCGGCGCTGAGGATGTCTTCGATCACCAGGTAACCGTTGAGATCGAAAAGGAATTTTTCGTACTCGTTCATGGACGACCTGCTCCTGGTTGGACGCGCGTCCGCCCCGCGTTTTTCAAATCGGACTTTCGGTCTGCTGGCGTTGCTCGTAGCTCTGGCCGGGCGCAAAGCGGGGAGGGATGGGTTCGATAATGCCGCGCTGCTCCTCGTCCAGACAGTCCAGCAGCTCCTTGCTGGGCACGTAGTGAAAGCGGCTGCGCAGCAACTTTGGCGAATAGCGGTACAGGGTAATGCGGCGATGGCCCTGGTTGGTGCGGTCGGCCGATCCGTGCGTAATGGCATCGGTGAGCATCAGCACATCACCGGCCTCCAGGTAGAGTTCCTTCATGCCCACTTGCTTGCCGGCGGCGTCATCGCTGCGGTAGGTCTGCTCGGTCAGCATGGGATGGGGCATCGCCGATTTGTGGCTGCCGGGAATGACGGTGGTGGGCCCGTCCCCGGGGCCCACGTCCGCAACGGCGGCGATGACATTTATCTGGCCGACCATCCACTCGCCGGTATGCGCCTGCCGAAAGGTCATGTAGCTGATGGGGCAGGCGCCGCCGCAGTGGATGCCGATATAGCCACCGCGGCCTCTGACATTGAGCAGGTTTTCGTGTAAGGAGATGCCGTTTTTAGGATTGATCCAGCGGCGGCAGTGGTCGATCCAGGTAGGGTAATTGATCAATTTGCGGAATATCGCGCCGCCCTCGATTACGTTCTGGAAATTGCAGCCGTCGGCACCGCTGTAGGTATGGGTTTCGACGTTGCCGATCCAGGTCCGGTCCTCTTGTTCGAAGATGTGGCGCTGTGGGCAGACGTATTCCCAGTGGTCGTCGACCCACTGGTTCATTTCGTCGAGGTCTTTTTTGCCGACGCCATTTTTTACAATGATATAGCCGTTTAGATCGAAAAGGTAGTCGATCAGGTACTCGTCCTTTTCGCCGGCCTGTATCCAATCCTGCAACATAATCGCCGTCTTTAAATTTGCAATCGCCGATCGTCCGCGCCCAATTCTGCGCGCTAGCGGCGCAAGCTCGCCGGGGTACTCGCATCCCGATGTTTTGCGGGCCTGGAGCGCTCCTGTTCCGAGCGCGCCCACAAAGCCGCCACGAATCCCCTCGGGGTAGTATTTTGCACCTGCTGATACCAGGTGGATAAAGATAAGGTGTGGAAACTATGGCCGCCAGCGATCGGCACCTCCACGGCGGCTGGCTTTCACTTCCCACTTTCCAGAATCCGCGCCATGTTGGCCTCGGCGAAACCCGGGGCGGTAGTAATGCCCCTGCCGGCAATGCCCAGTGCCACGTGCACTCCCGGGGCGACCTGCTGGGCCACCACATTTTGGCGCGGGTGGCGCATTACATAACCGGCCCACGATTGCGCCGTGGACCAGTCGTCGAGATGGATCATGCGTTTGCCATAGGCGAGGATGGCTTCGTGCGCGGCCGCATGGAGATCGAAGCCGATCGCCGCAGGACCGCCGAGGGAGAAGTATTCGTGCGAATCGCCGACAAAAACCGATCCGTCCTCCGCCTGCTTGAACAGAAGGTGTATATCCCACTTGTCCAGCTCGGGGTCTATCCGGGTAGCGCGCAGGGCCGCGTGCGAAGGGCAGACCTCGAAGCCGGGATAGCGGCGCACCGACAAGCCCGACAGGATGGGGTGAGGTAGTTTCACCTGCGTCTGGGGGCGGGTGCGCAACAGATCGATTTTGCAGATTTCCAGGCCGCTTTCCTCGAAGAAACCGGGAAAGAGGAGGCGGTACTCGGTACCGCTGCAGATGATTGCCCTGTCGCAGTGGTGCTGGGTGCCGTCGCTGGCGCGGGCCACACAGCCAGCCGCGGTCGCTGCGATGTCGACAATGCAGCTAGCGGGCTTGAAGTGCAGCGCGTCGCGCTGGCAAAGTTGCGCCAGCAGCAGATGTATGAAGCGGCGGGGGTCGACGCTCAGATCGTCGGGAAAAAAAAGGCCGCCCCGGGCATAGCCGGGATCGACAAAGGGATGGGCCTGGAGTACTTCTGCCGCCGACAGGTACTGCGCGCGCTTGCCCAGGCCGGGCGCTCGATCGGCGAACTCGCGAATGACCTGATCCTCCAGCCCGGTTTCGACGACGTAGAGCGCGCCGGTAGAGCGAATGGTCAAATCCTCCGCGCTTGCCGCTGCCAGCTGGCGGTAGAGTTCGTTGGTGCGGCGGGCGAAAAGATCCCATTCGCCCGGCGGCGCGATAGCTCCGCTGCCGACGATGCCGAAGTTCCGCACCGTCGCCTGCCTCGGGGCCGGGTCTCTTTCGACGAGGAGGGTCCGCAGGCCGCGCTGCGCGGCGAAATAGGCGTGAAAGG
>CAXFTV010000013.1:0-3022 GCA_964005845.1 uncultured bacterium | reverse complement strand
CCTGCCGCGGCGTCGAAGTCGATGTGGACGAAGTTTTCGTCTCCGATGGCTCCAAGTGCGACTCGGCCAATATCCAGGAAATTTTTGGCATCGACAATACCGTGGCCCTGACCGATCCGGTCTACCCGGTCTACTGCGATACGAACGTCATGGCCGGCCGCACCGGCCCGGGCGATGAAACGGGTCGCTACGAGGGCCTGGTATACCTGCCCTGTACCGCCGCCACGGGCTTCCTGCCACCCCTGCCCCAGAGCCACGTGGACCTCATTTACCTGTGCTCGCCCAATAATCCAACCGGTGCAGTCATGAATCGCCAGGCCCTCAAAGAGTGGGTGGACTACGCCCGCGCCGAAAAGGCCGTCATTCTCTTCGACGCGGCCTACGAGGGCTATATAACCGATCCCGAAATCCCCCACTCCATTTACGAAATAGACGGTGCTCGCCAGGTTGCCATCGAATTCCGCAGCTTTTCCAAAAACGCTGGTTTTACCGGCATTCGCTGCGCCTTTACT
This sequence comes from uncultured bacterium, assembly GCA_964005845.1. Classification (GTDB taxonomy): domain Bacteria; phylum Latescibacterota; class UBA2968; order UBA8231; family UBA8231; genus CAXFTV01. The sequence continues at coordinate 2,510 of CAXFTV010000013.1, read as the reverse complement.
ATAGTGCCGCGGGAATTGATGGGGTCTACCCAGACCGGCGAGTCGGTGGAAATATACAACCTTTGGCTGCGGCGCCACACCACTAAATTCAACGGCGTATCCTATCCGGTCCAATGCGGCGCCACCGCCTCCTACTCACCGTCGGGGCGCCAGGCCGTGCGCGGGCTGATCGAGTTCTACCTGGAAAACGCCGCCCTGATGCGCACCAGGCTGCGACAGGCCGGCTTTACCGTGTACGGCGGTGACAACGCCCCCTACCTGTGGCTCGAAACTCCGGCAGGACAAGACAGCTGGTCCTTCTTCGATGTCCTCCTGCAGCAAGCCCACGTCGTCGGCACCCCGGGCGCCGGCTTTGGCGCCGCCGGCGAAGGCTATTTCCGCCTCTCCGCCTTCAATCACCGCGATGCGGTCGAGGAAGCCATGGACCGCATCGGCAATCTTTAGAAAGCTCTCGTGTTGACCAGACGCGCCAAGATCATCTGCACCATCGGACCGGCCAGTCGGACGCCCGAACGCCTGCGGGCGCTGGCGCTGGGCGGCATGGATGTGGCCCGCCTCAATTTTTCGCACGGGACCCATCGAGACCACAGCGCAACCATCCGCAACATCCGTCAGCTTGCCCGGGAACTGGACCGGCCCGTGGCCATTCTACAGGATTTGCAGGGGCCCAAAATCCGCACCGGAACGCTCAAGGGAAATTCCGTAGAGCTGCAAAGGGGCAACTCTTTCACCCTCACCACCGAAACAGTAGAGGGCGACCACGACTGCATTTCCACCACCTTCGAGGACCTGCCCTGCAGCGTCAAACCCGGTGACCACATCCTCCTCAGCGATGGTCTCCTGCGCCTCGAGGTTCGCCAGGTGGAACATGCCCGGGTAAATTGCACAGTAGTGGACGGAGGCATTTTGCGCTCCCGTTCCGGGATCAATTTGCCCAGGGTCCAATTCCAAATTCCCGCCCTCTCGGAAAAAGATCGCGAGGACCTCGCATTCGGACTCGAGCAAGGCGTCGACTTCGTGGCCCTGTCGTTTGTGCGCCGAGCCGCCGACCTAGCCGCCCTGCGGGAAATAATGGATGCGGCCGGAGGGCAAATCCCGGCCGTGGCCAAGTTGGAAAAACCCCAGGCTATCGAAAACCTGGATGAAATTCTCCGGGCCGCCGATGGCGTCATGATCGCCCGTGGCGATCTGGGGGTGGAGATGCCCCCCGAACAGGTCCCCTTCCTGCAGAAAGATATCATCCGGCAGGCAGCCCATTTCAAGGTTCCGGTCATCACCGCTACCCAGATGCTCGAATCCATGACGGAACATCCACGGCCCACGCGCGCCGAAGCTTCGGACGTGGCCAACGCCATTCTCGACGGCACCGATGCCGTCATGCTCTCCGGCGAAACCGCCATAGGCCAGTACCCGGCCGAAACCGCACAGATGATGGACCGGATCGTACGCGAGGCCGAGAAAAATATAGACTTTCCCTCCCCGCCCCAGCAGCGGCGCGCCGTGGACCGGCCGGCCCCTTTCCCCGACGCCGTTGCCCAGGCCGCCTGCCGCGCCGCAGCCGAGATAAGCGCCACGGCCATCATCGCTTTCACGCAATCGGGCTTTACTGCCCGACTGATTTCCAAGTACCGTCCCTCCACCCCCATTATCGCCTTCACCTTCCACCCCCACATTCACTGCCAGCTAGCCCTGTACTGGGGCGTGACTTCAAAACTGATCGATTTCGTCGACGACGCCGAGCGCTTGATCGAAAATGCAGAGTCGCTGCTGTGCCGGGAAGGCCTCATCCGCCCTGGCGACAACTTGGTGCTGGTCGCCGGCACCCCGCTGGCCCGCCCGGGTACGACCAATTTGATGCGGTTGCGCCGAGCCGGCGATCCACTGGTTTGAGAGGACTTTTTTCCAGGCGCCGACACCGCCCTTTAGACCCGCGCAAAAATCATTAGGCGAGTCCCAGGAGGGCAAATATTGGACGAAAAACACAAGTTGACATTCCTGTAAAATTAATTAATATCTATGCATTGATTATTAATTAATTATATAAAAAACCCTAATAGGTTGTATAATATGACCGATGCCCGGCCCAAAAAAGTCGACCGTGCCAAGGTGCGCACTTTTTCGGCTACGGCCAGAGACGACGACATGCTCGAGGCCATAGCCCACTACCACGGCACCAGTAAGAGCGCTACCATTACTGGCCTTGTGCGCAAAGAATTCTGGCGCATTTTTCCAAATGGGACCGAGGTTATACCACCCGATGAAGGAGCGGCAACCAATCATGAATGAACGGCAAAACTCCGCCCCGGCAACCGCCAATTCCTACCACCACTACGACCTGCCCCGGGAAGAATTGATTGCCCAGATCAATCGTTTGCGGCGCGAAAAAAACGCGGTCATTCTGGCCCATAACTACCAAGTTCCCGAAGTCCAGGACATCGCTGATTTCACCGGCGACTCGCTGGGACTCTCACTCGAAGCCACCCGCACCGATGCCGACCTCATCGCCTTTT
>CAXFTV010000012.1:0-11539 GCA_964005845.1 uncultured bacterium | reverse complement strand
TTCCTGATCCAGATGCTCCGGGGCTCCAATCAAGGGCACGCCACATCCCAAAGACTGGTAAATGGTACCAATACCCACAATGCCAATCAGCATCTGAGCGCGACGCAAAACCCATTCGCCAGGAATGAAATCCACGACCTTAACATTGCCGAACCCCACCTCTTTGGTCCAGCGTCCCGCCGTAGTTATCAACAGGCGATAAGCTCTTTTTCCAAACGCCTCGATTAATTCATCCAGGTAATCCGGCGGACGCCCACTACTACCGCAGGTAATATAGACGAGAGGCAGCGAGGGATCCCAACCCTCGTCTAGCACTGCAATGCGGCGCGGCTCCTTGGGCCTATCCAGCAAAGGACCGACGTAGTGATATCCCGACACCCTGTCGCCAGGAGGGTAAAACTCCGGAATATCGGCAATCAACCGAAAAGTGCGCTGGGGGCGAACCTCTTCCGCATGCCGGCAAAGGAATTCATCAAAAGGGCCCGCCTCGGTAGAAAAACAATCCAGAAGCGGGAGTGGGTCGGCATATCCCGGTTGTTTGTAACCCGGTATAATTTGAGCTTCATCGATCCCCTCGAGACGAACTGCCAGTGAAACTGTTGGCTTCATGTCCTGAACGACCAAGCCGGGCTTTATTTTGCGCAACAACGCCCTTTCCGAACGGACGCAATCCTCAATCCATTTCTGGCTGTAGTAGTTATACTCACCCCTAGCCACAAACTGATCCATACGGCTTTGCGGCATCGTCTCGACATCGTGGACGCGGAACCCCTCCCCCTGGATAAGGGCGGCATGCCCCCCCCGCCCAGCCAGTTCAACCCTATAGCCGCGGCGGCGCAATGCCCGGGCAATGACCAGCGGCCGGATAGTATGGGCTAAACTATAGCCATGGAAAAAAATTAGGATCGGCTGTTGCCCCCCCTTTCCTAAAGCCCCTTGGCGAAGTGATTTTTCCCAGTATAAAAGTTTTGCCGCCAGAGGTAGGCGCAGTGCATTTAGCATGAATGCGATCCCTCTATGGCATGCAAACCCATGGATCGGGATCGTCGCAGCAGGGATCGCAGACTGCCCCTATATCATCTTCCAAGTACATGCCCTCCCCCTCACCGCTGACGCTATTTTCACTGCTTGAGATTTGGGCCTGGACCAACTCGGACCTGCCGAGCATAAACAAAGCCGTAAAGATGAGTGACCTGGCCAGCCAGGCCCCCGCGGCTGCCAGCATACCTCTTTGTAATTGCCGATCTTCCCCAGTCATAGTTACTCCTTTTTGGGTTGGAAGAACTGTCTAACTGCGAAAAAATTTATTGCAATCCGAGAACTATTTGCTATCAAAAACTGTACCCGACGAAAAAGCCACCTGGGGAAATTCCCCCAAGTGGCTGTAAAATCGGAAAATAAATAAATAATTCCAGGTGATTAGCGCAAAGTTTTTTTCATTCGGACTTTACGATATATCGTAATGACTATTACCCCGCGGTTTCGGATAGGCTGGAATCTCCGCAAAAACAAATACTTAAAAAAAATACGATATATCGTGACTAATAACGCCATTACGATATATCGCAACCCTGCCGAGAAAATAATTCCACTTCTCGCTCTAAATCGGAACTATGTCGCAAATTAACTATACCGCTCAGGAGGTAATGCCGGCAGACTTTTTCAAGCCCAAACGCTCCAGACGACTTCTCAAGGTAGTAGGTTTCATCCCCAGCAGCACCGCGGCCCCCCTCTGTCCGTGTATCACCCCTTCGGTGTGCTTCAAAATGCGGGCGAGGTAGCGGCGTTCATACTCCTCCAGGGTCAAAATCGGCGCATCCTGATCCTCCGCAGTGTCCAGAATTCCAGGGCCTACCCCAATATGTTCCGCCTTCACTTCCCCTTCTTTTGCCAGGATCACCGCCCTTTGCAAGGTATGTTCCAACTCGCGCACATTTCCGGGCCAATCGTACGAGCGCAATAAATGCAGACATTCACTGCTGAGCATTGGCGGGATCTGATGCAAATGCGCGGCAAACTGACGCACGAAGTAAGCGGCCAGAAGTGCTACATCTTCCCGGCGTTTTCTCAGGGGGGGAATTTGGATGGGAAAGACGTTCAAACGGTAGTAAAGTTCTGCTCGAAAAGACTCCTCGCGCACCGCCTCTACTAAATCGCGGTTAGTCGCGGCGACGACCCGGACGTCGATAAAAATGGTCTGTGCCCCACCGACGCGCTCAAAACACCGATCCTGCAAAACGCGCAATAAGCGAGTCTGGGATTCCAATGGCAAATCGCCGATTTCGTCCAGGAAAATGGTCCCCCCATCGGCCAGTTCAAAGCGGCCCAAGCGACGCGAGACGGCCCCGGTGAAAGCCCCCCGCTCATGGCCGAAAAGCTCACTATCCACCAGTTCGCGGGGCAAAGCACCACAATTGACGTGAATAAAGGGCTTGTTCTTGCGGTTACTTAACTCGTGCACCGCCCGCGCTGCCAAACCCTTACCCGTACCCGTCTCACCCAGTACCAGAACGGTAAAGTCCGTCCAGGCCACTTCCTGGATCTGCGTCTTTACTTCTTTAAGTGCGGCACTCTCTCCGATGAACTCACCTTTTGCAGGTCCCCCAGATTGCAAAGCTTCATTCAGCGCCTCTATGCGCGGGTCCTCAGTGACCCCCAACTTGACCTGGACCGCCTCCGAATAATTCAAATCCCGATCGACCGCCTGTACTGAAAAGGTGTATTCCCCTGGTTCGAGCTGCAGGTATTCCACCTGCATTTGATTCGTCTGCTGCCACTCCTGTTCGTGACCATAAAGACGGTACCGGTAGATCAAATACGAGGACAATTCCGTAGGACTCTTTCCCGCAAAACTAAAACTGATGCGCCCGACGGTAGTTGGAAACTGCACTTCGAGTGGTGATGTATAGGTGCGATCTGCAACTACTGCTAAAATAGCTACCTCCGGGATGACCTGGCGAGGCGAATATTGAATGAGCCCACCCTCGGTTGCAAACCAAATTCGCCCCCCAGAATCCTGGTAAATCTGATGGATGACGTTGCGCGCTGGATCTCCGGGAATCTGAATAACCTGGAAGACCTTTCCATCATAGCAGCAAATCCCCCCGCCTTCGGTACCAATCCATAAAGTCCCGTCTCCGATCTGAGTAATCGTCGTTACGATTTCACAAGGCAGCCCATTGGCCTGGGTGAAGTTCCTAAAATAGCTGCCATCATAATAAATGAGTCCTTCGCTGGTACCAATCCACAGCCCACCATCCAGATCTTCATACATTGATAGAATTGAACTTCCCGATACACCATCTACGGCTGCAAAGGTGGAGCCATTATAACGACACAATCCATTCCAGCTACCCGGCGAACCCGATCCCAACCAGACATCCCCCTGCCGGTCCACTAGCAGGGCGCCGACTTTGCTGGGATAGGCATCCCCGGTCTCGGAACGGAATAGCTTTACCCCCTCTTCCTCCTCGTAAAATCCAAACCCCGTGCCATGGCGAAAGCCAAACCAGATCTTCCCCGTTGAATCCTGGGCCAAATCCGTTATCGTGATTCCCTCGGGATCGGTAATCGTCATTACCAGTTCGAGTTGATTTGCTTTATAAGCATACAACTGACCGGCCATCGTCCCAATCCACAGACAGCCCTTATTATCAAATAAAAGCGCCGTCACCTCGCTTTGTTCCAATGCCCCCGCACCCTGCAAAGGGCGGCAGGAATCGCCATCATAAAGGACGAGTCCATTCTTGGTCCCAACCCACAGATCGCCGCTCCCATTTGAACTCAGGCAAGTCACCAGACTGGAGGGGAGCCCCTGGAATTTCTGGAAAATCTGTATCCTCATGGTGTCGTAACAATAGAGACCTTTGCCATAGGTCCCAATCCACAAACGCCCTACCTGATCGAGGCAAAGCCCCTTCCAGCACGTTGCATCCATCTCGCGTATCAGGCTGTGCCCATCCTCTGAAAAACACAAGAGTTGTCCTTCATAGGTCGTCGCCCAAATCACATTGGCGAAACCTTCCACAACCGCTTGGATTTGATAGGCCCCGGCTTCTTCGACTTTGGTCACTACCCCGCTATCGTAGATATAGAGTGCGTCCTCGGCACAAACCCATAGAGCCCCGTTCGCACATGCGAACAAATTGTAGATCTGCCCCGGGAGCTGCGAAAATTCCTCTACTTCGCGGAACGCCCCTGCCGCACCGCGATACAAGCCATCGCCCCCACACCAGAGTTCCCCCTGCGGATCCACTACAATTTGGTGTATGCTCTGGCCCTGTTCGCGCACGGAATCCACCAAGTCGACCAAATCGAGTTTTCCCCCATCCCAACGACAAAGGGCCGGGGGATATCCCGGCCGACGCTCCAAACCAAACCACAAGGAGCCCTCGTGGTCCCGGCAGCTGCCCCAGAGAAAACCATAGCTCTCCTCATCTGGATCAATTGCGACAAACTCGACCCCATCATAACGAGTTAAGCCCTGATTGGTAGCGAACCAGAGATTCTCGCTGCCATCTTCGATAATGCTGTACACGCCGTCGCCGGCCAGTCCATCCCGGCGGCTAAAAGACTTGAAATCATTCCCCTCATAGCGCACTACCCCGCGATCGTGGGTGCCAAACCAGAGAACGCCCCGGCGGTCTTCAAAGATGGATTCGATCTTCATATCGGGCAATCCATCCCGCACCGTAAAGTGTTCTAAAATACCCAATCCTGCGGTTAATTTCTGCCCTTCGGGTCCTTCCATCTAACGCTCCAGCGGTCCTAGATCGAATTCGTTCAAAGACGAGCGGTGCAGCACATCCAAATATATGGAATTTTCCTTTTGCACGCCCCCTAAAAGCCGGGGAGAATTTAGCCGATGAAACCCTTACACATTCACTCTTCTAACTAGAATAAATTTCACCTCGGCTCTATATCCCCGACGATGCTCCCCGCCTTTTCCACAGTACCCTACTTGCCTCCTGGCTGCATCTTGACCGATTTTATAACTGGCAGGTTTTAGAAAAAAATCAGCGAGGAAATTTCATGAAAATCGCCGTTCTGCTATCGGGGGGGGTCGACAGTTCCGTCGCCCTCAATCTGCTCAAACGGGAAGGCGAGCACGATCTGAAAGCCTATTATTTAAAAATTTGGCTGGAAGACGAACTTGCATTTCTCGGCGACTGCCCCTGGGAATCCGATCTCAAATTTGCCCGCTCAGTCTGCGCCCGGGCCGGCGTAAAGCTCGAAGTCGTTTCGCTGCAGGCGGAGTACCGCGAAAAAATTGTCGAACATACCTTGCGCGAGCTCCGCGCCGGACGGACTCCCAGCCCTGATATCTTTTGCAATCAGAGAATTAAGTTTGGCGAATTTTTCAAGCGGCTCACCCCCGACTACGACAAAGTTGCTTCCGGGCACTATGCCCGCATTGATCAAGGGGAGGGTATTATTTACCTGAAACGCGCTCCGGACCCGGTCAAAGATCAGACCTACTTCCTGTCGAACCTGAGCCAGGAACAACTGGGAAAAGCGCTTTTTCCGATCGGCCATCTGGAAAAAGCTCAGGTTCGGCAACTGGCGGCCGAATTCGACCTGCCCAATAAGGATCGAAAGGACAGCCAGGGCATTTGTTTCCTCGGAAAGATCAACTATCGCGACTTCGTCAAATTTCACCTGGGTGAACAGACCGGCGATATCATCGAGCTGGAATCCGGTCTTACACTTGGCACCCACAAAGGATTCTGGTTCCATACCATCGGCCAGCGCCACGGTCTTGGCCTGGGGGGAGGCCCCTGGTTCGTAGTTCAAAAGGATGCCCAAAAAAATATCATCTACATCTCCCACAAAAATCAGCAGCGACAATGCCGACGAGATACTTTTGACGTACATGCGATCAACTGGATCTCAGGCAAACCCGAAAAACGCGATCTGCAGGTCAAGATCCGCCACAGTCCCACTACGGAAGCATGCCGCATTAAATATCTCGCCGACGGCGGCTTGCAGGTCCTACTAGCCCATCCCGATCCCGGCATCGCCGCCGGTCAACATGCGGTCTTTTACGATGAATCTCTCTGCCTGGGAGGGGGGATCATAGATTGATCTTATCAATTGCCCCGCCGGCAACCTGCTCGACACCCAAACTGGCTAATGGAGACCTGCTTCGCGCTTCTGGCCGGCAACCAGGTACATCTTCTGCACCCCGACAAATAGCTGGAACCCCACCCCTGATCGCAGCCAGGACGGGACTTCTGTTCCCTGTCTAAACCCCGTCCCCAGGGATGGTCTGCCCCCAAAGCTTACCCCCTATCCCCTTGATCACCACCCCAGAATTTGATAATCTAAGTGGGTGTTTTTTTCTCTGCCCGATTTGATCCTTTCCAAAGAACGGCATCCTGTACGCCAGGGCATTAATGGAGCTCGAACTGCACAGGGGCCAAGAGCGCGGATCTCTTTTAAATGGTTATAGCTGGCGGGCCCCGGGCCTTTTTTCCCCAAAGCTGGAAAGCCGGAAACTAAAATGAGCTGCTTTGATGCGCTGGTAATTGGTGGCGGTGTGGTTGGCATGTCTACTGCCTACCATCTCGTTCGCCTGGGCGCAAAAACTATGTTGATCGACCGGCGAGATGAGGGCAGGGCAACGGATGCAGGTGCTGGTATCCTTGCGGCGGACACCTATGGGGGCGATTCGGAAGACTGGTTCAATCTGGGCATCGAAGCTTCCGCCTACTATCCCCAGCTCATTGCAGAGTTGGAAAGAGAACAGGATGGCGAAACCGGTTATTCCCGCTGCGGCAAGCTCACTTTAGCAGTCTCGCCCGAAGAGATAGAACCCTTTGAGCAGAGCAAAAGGCGCATCTTCGCCCGCCAGCAACGGCGGGCCTTCCCCGCCAGCTAGGATCTCTACGAAATTTCCCCCGGCGATGCCCGCCGACGCTTCCCCCCCCTGGCCCGAGTGCACAGAGCTCTTTACTACGACAAGGCCGCGCGCGTAGACGGACGCCTTCTAAGCGACGCTCTCCTGCGGGCAGCGAGGCAAGGGGGCCTGCATGTCAAACGGGCAAGTGTCGACCAATTGCTCCTGAACGGCAATTCGGTAGGGGGAGTTGTAGCCAATGGGGAAACCTTTGCGGCGGCACATGTAGCCATCGCCGGAGGAGCCTGGTCGCCTTCACTAGGAGCCCCCCTGGGCGTACAGATCCCCGTCGCGCCCCAGCGTGGCCAGATCATTCACCTGAACTTGCCAGACCTCGATACGGCGGCCTGGCCCATCGTCAATGCTTTTCGCGAACATTATATGGTCCCCTGGCCCGACCACCGCTTGGTCGTCGGGGCCACGCGCGAGAGCGGAGTGGAATTTAAGGCCCATACCACAGTCGCAGGGGTGCGCGAAGTCCTCGATGAAGCCCTGCGCGTCGCCCCTGGTCTGGAAGGGGCGCGGATGGGCGAAATACGCGTTGGCCTGCGTCCTGCAACGCCGGATCAACTGCCCGTACTCGGCCCCGTTCCCGGCTGGAAAAATATCTTTCTGGCAACTGGGCACGGGGCATCAGGCTTGCAACTGGGCCCTTTTAGCGGCAAGATAATCGCTGAAATTATGCTGGACCTTTCGCCTCCAGGCAAAATCGCCGCTTTCAATATTGCCCGCTTTATCAACTAACCCGGACGATTTTCTGCCTTGGAACGCCTCGGCCCCATGGAAGCCATCGGCCAGGTCTTTGTCCAGCGCTTCGGCCTCAGCCCGGACCAGGCCCGTGCAACTATTGACCGATTTGCCCTATACAGCCATATTCCAGATCCGCTGCGCACCGCCCACCTGATCGCTGGAGCGCTAATACACGGTCAAAACCACGGACGTCCTTAACCTCATTTTTTTCTTTAAGGAGATCCCATGTTAGAGAACTTGCTGAGTGACTTAACAACCATCCGCAGCGCAAAAACCCATCGCGTTTCCTCCTGGGACAGCAGCGGGCGCAACGCCGATGCCTGGACCCTTGAACCTAAAGAGACCCGGATCCTGGCCGATATTCAGGGCCCGGGTTGCATCAATCACATCTGGATGACCCAGGCCAATCACTACCGCGAATGCCTGCTCAAAATCACCTGGGACAATGCCCGCTCCCCCAGCGTGGTCTGCCCCCTGGGAGATTTTTTTGGTCTCGGACACAACCTGGTAAACTCCTACCAATCGCTGCTATTCAGTGCTTCAACCAAGCAAAATAATCAGTTCAACCAGGGCTGTGCACTCAATTCCTATTTGCAGATGCCCTTTCGCCAGAATGCCCGCATCGAACTGATCAACGAAAGCAGAGAGCCCCACCGACAGTATTTTTATATCGATTACGAAAGCTATGAAAACGAGTTGGCCCCCGATACGGCTTATCTCCACGCCGAGTTCAGACGGGAAAATCCCTTTGGCGGCTGGGGCCACGAAATCCGCGTCAACAGTCCGGAGGCCAACGTCGCCAACAAAGAAAAACAAGCCTGGGAAGACAATTATGTCATCCTGGATACCCGGGGCCGGGGACACTATATCGGCTGCAACCTGAGCGTGACCAATTTCCAGGGCACCTGGTGGGGCGAGGGCGACGATATGATCTGGGTGGATGGCTATAAATGGCCGCCGGAACTACACGGCACCGGCAGCGAAGACTACCTCAACCAGGCCTGGGGCATGCAGCCCAATGCCTTTCTGCGCAACGGCTCTTCAATCTACGAGCACCATACCCAGGGGTATCAGACCAGTTATGTCCACCACCTGGAAAACCCGGTGCGTTTTGAAAGGGAAATCAAGGTAACCATCGAACACGGTCACGGCAACCATTTGTGCAATGAGATGAGCAGTGTGGCCTACTGGTACGCAGCCAAACCGGGCAAGGTTGCAAAACCCCCCTCCGTGACCAGGCGACTTCCCGTGCTGCGCGACGAGCAGGACAACTGGATCTTCGATAAAAAAAGACAGACCACTTCGAGGACCATCAAACCCAATAGAGAAATGCGCGCCAGCAAAAAGCGCTGGAAAAAAAATAAGTCCTGAGATCTAAGTTATGAATACGCCTTTTGTCCCGGCAGTCGTAGCTCCAACCGAAAAACCTGCTAACGCCCTGTTTTTTGCCTTCCAGGACGATAAGTTGCTCGTCTACCTCGATGGAGACACTGCGCGCCTGCCCCAGGGTGACGATTTCGCCGCATTGGGACTGCCCATCAAGGCTCAGCACTATCTGGGCACCGCCGGCGCAACACACTACTATGCCGTGGAACTAAAAAAATCAAACACCCCCAAAGGAATGTCTTTCAAGGGTTTACGAGATCTTTTTGAATTGATTGATGAAGATCATTTTCAGTTGGGGGCTCGAGCAGTGCAAATAGTGGCCTGGAACCGCACCCACCAATTTTGCAGCCAGTGCGGCACCCCGACTCAAGCCCATCCCCGGGATCGGGCCCGGATATGCCCCGACTGTGGCTTGCAGTTCTTCCCGCGCCTATCACCGGCCATTATCGTCCTGGTCGAAAAGGGAGGAGAATTGCTCCTGGCGCGCTCCCCTCGCTTTCCGCCGGGGCGCTACAGTGTCCTGGCGGGCTTTGTCGAACCCGGTGAGACTCTGGAAGAAGCCGTGGCCCGCGAAGTCCGCGAGGAAGTGAATATCCAGGTAGACAATATCCGTTATTTCGGCAGCCAATCGTGGCCCTTCCCCAACTCCCTGATGCTGGGTTTTACCGCATCCTACGCGGGCGGGGAGATCGGCATTGACGAAGATGAAATCGTGGATGCCAACTGGTATTCCCCCGACAACCTGCCCGAACTGCCCCCCACCATAAGCATTGCACGCCAGCTCATCGATGCCTTCCTGGCCAAGAAAGCTCATGACCAAAGCCGATAAAGTCCGCTTCGTAGCGACAACTCTAGAACACCTCTACCCGGACGTCCACATTCCCCTCGAACACCGCGACCCCTACACGCATTTAATCGCCGTCGTCCTTTCCGCCCAGTGTACTGATGCCCGGGTCAACACCGTTACCCCCCAGCTTTTCGCCCGCGCCCACACGCCGGAACAGATGGTCGAATTGGATATCGAAGAAATCCGGGCTATCATCCGCCCATGTGGCCTGGCGCCGCGCAAATCCCGCGCCATTTGGGAGTTCTCCCACATCCTGATCGCACGCTACGGGGGCGAGGTACCCTGCGACCTGGAGGCCCTGGAGGCCCTTCCAGGGGTGGGACACAAGACGGCTCAAGTTGTTCTGGCCCAAAACTTTGGCGTTCCGACCTTCCCGGTTGACACACATATCCACCGGCTGGCCTATCGCTGGGGACTTTCCAGCGGCAAGAACGTCGAACAGACCGAAAGGGATCTCAAGCGCCTCTTCCCCAAGGAACAGTGGAACAAACTGCACCTGCAGATAATTTTTTTTGGCCGCGAACACTGCCCCGCCCGCAGCCACAACTTTGCCCTTTGCCCTTTGTGCAGCGTCGTGGGTCGCAAGTCACTGATGTAAAAAAATTCCAATTAATCTATAGATTTCAGGAGAGACTATCATGACCCGCATTGGTATTGCCCAGACCGACATCACCCCCAAGCAATCAGTCTGGCTCACCGGCTACGGGCACCGCGACCACAAATCGGAGGGCGTCTACCTGCCCCTGCAAGCAGGGGCCGTCGCCCTCTCAAGCCCTGCAGAGGATGTCCTGATTCTAACCGCTGACCTGATCGGCTACGACCTTGGATTCAGCGCCGCGGCCAAAATGCAGATCGCGGCGGCCACTGGCTTGCTGCCGCACCAGATCGTCCTCACCGCGACCCACACTCACTGTGCCCCATTTTTCTACCCCTGGATCATGCCCGGCTCGGTCGAGAAGGACTACGCCGTGGCCCTCATTCAAGAGCTCGTCCACCTATCCCTGGCCGCCCGCAACCATCAGGTCGAGGGCAGAATCGCCTTTTCGCGCGGCACTTCGACCTTCGGCGTCAACCGCCGTATGCCCGATGGCAAAGGCGGAATTATCTTCGGGCCCAACCCGGAGGGCCCCATCGATCGCGCCCTGGACACCCTCTGGTTCACAGACCGCGAAGACCGTCCGCTGGGCAGCCTCAGCGTTTTTGGGTGCCACCCCACCAGCCTGGGCAATTACCTGATCGGCGGCGATTATCCCGGATTTTTATGCCGCGCCCTGAGCGACGCGACGAATGCCCCGGCCCTCTTCGCCACCGGCTGCGCCGGCAATGTGCGCCCCTGGTTCAACAAAGGGGACCTGAGCGGCTTTGCACGGCCCTCGATGGCCGAACTTGAAGATGCATCCAGGACGATGGCAGGGGAAGTATTGCAGTCGTCAAGGGAGGCCCTCAAAGTCGAAGCTGGGGCGATGCGCATTAACACCACTTTTCACCAGTTGCCCTATACCGATCTGCCCACCACGGAAGACCTGGCCGCCAAAGCGGCTCACGATTCTCACCCCCTCCAGCGCCAGTGGGCCCAGACCATGTTATCCCTGGCACAAGCTGGGCATTTGCCCCATGCATGTCCACAGGAAATTCAACTACTGCAATTCAATCCGGAG
>CAXFTV010000011.1:0-3250 GCA_964005845.1 uncultured bacterium | reverse complement strand
CGCGCCGCACCCGCTCCGGCTGGCGGCACAAAATCCCGATCGCCGCGCTCAGGGCATAGACGGCCGTCCCCTTGTTGCTCAGCGACACCCAGTGCTCCATTTCGGTGCAGCCGGCGACCAGCAGATCGTTGAGGATCCGGTGCTCCGCCGCCGCGTCCACAACCCTGGTGCCATCGGGGTATTGCGCCCCCCGGATGAGGTCGAAGGCCACCGCCATATCGAAAATCGGGCCCGCATCGCTGCCCTTCCCATGCACGTTTATCCGTCCGGCCCCCCAGAACCCATTGTACAATTCGGAGTGATCCTCATAGGTATTCAAATCGTAGGCATGCCGCACCACCTCCCTGGGAAAGCGGCCGCCGCGCGGCCCCCCGCTGGACTCGTGCGCGCCCATATTCGCGGCGACATCCAGCGGCGGCCAGTCGGCCACGCTGCCGTCGTAGGAGTGGAATAAATAGCGGGGGAAAACGCGGGCAAAGCGCTCCAGAATCCAGCCGGCCCGCACGGCGCAATCAAGCTCTCCCGTCAGGGCGTACAACTTGGCCAGAACGAGGGACTGCCGCCATGCCCAATCCACCTTGAGGCAGCGGCTATGACCGCTGAAGCTGGTCATGGCCGGGCGGTCGCCCAGCCAGCAGAACGCGTACTCGTTGCGCTTTTGCGGCTCTGCCCTTTCCTCCGGAGTCTGGTAGTAGGTGAAGGTCTGCCCCATGCGCGGACAATCCAGCACACCGGTCTCCGGGTAGTCCTCATGGGGATAGACCGTCCCGCAGTATTTGCAGCTAAGCTGCTCCGGCCTCTCGACCGTCCAGTTGAAAGCCCCGCCGCCCATCAGCGATTTTTCGCCGACGCAGTGCGGACAGTTCTGCCCGTAGTAGGTCCCGGGCGTCAGTTCCGGTATGAAGGCCTCGAAAAAGGCGCGCTCCTGACGCCTTGCGTACGCCGTTGCCGAACGCCATCCTGCGACGATTTCGCGGGCCCAGGAGTAGCGCTCGAAATTGGCGCGCGCGTAGGCGATATTTTGCTGCTTGTAGAGCAGAACTGGTTGCATCTGGCTCGACATATCCATTCCCCTGCGGCTGTGTCCGGACGCGGACAGCCCGATTTCCAGCGGATCTATAAAAAACCTTTTCGCCCCCACGGTCAAGCAGCGGGGCCACCGCCCGGTACCTCTGCTGCTATAAAACCTGGAATCGGCCAGCAATCGGGTTTTAAAAAGGGCCGTTCCCCCCCCCCTTCTCCCCGCTGCTGCAACAGATGCGCCGAGGGCCGGTTGACCCGGATGGAGTTGTGGGTTTAGTTCTCTTGAATTTTAAACTGAATTTTGCCACCCCGGCCAGCGTCTGCGCCCCGTTTCACGAAGGCCTGGAAAGTGCGAAGACGCCGCCGACCGCAGCAGGTGAGAGCAATGAGTGCACTACCCGCATGGATGCGCCGCAACCACTACCAGGAAGAAGATCCAGGGACGTCGTGGACCAAAGACCCGGGGGTGGTCATCGACGTCGACGCCGACCGCACGCCGCACCGGGTGCTGACGCCCCACATCATCGCCCTGCCCGCCGGCGGCTATCGCATGTACTACTACAGCGCCGCCCCCGAGCGCCACGCCGAGGGGGTTTGGGGCTCTATTGTCAGCGCCTTCTCCGCCGCGGGGGAGAGCTGGACCAGAGAGGAAGGTCTGCGCATCGACACCCATGCGCCGGATGCCGAAAGCCGCACCCTCTGTCCCGACGTGGTAGTCCTGCCCACCGGCGACTACCGCATGTACTATCAGGCGCATTCGGCCCGGGGTCGCGGCGTGGTGCTCAGTTCTCTTTCCGCCGATGGTCTGCACTGGAAACGGGAAGCGGGCATCCGCCTTGCCGCCGAGGACGCCGTCTGCGGCTCGCCGCGCTGCCTGCCGCTTGAAGACGGCCGCTGGCGCCTCTACTGTCACGAATATCCCAGCGCGCCCGCAGCGGCGGGCATCTACACCGGCAATCACGTCATCAGCGCCATCTCCGACAACGGCCTGGACTTCGAGCGCGAACCGGGGGTGCGCATCGCGCAGGAAACCGCACTCGAAGCTCATTCGGTCTACGCGGTGGAGGTATTGCGGCTGGGGGACGGGAGCTATCGCCTGTACTATGCCGGCTGGTCGCGCGATCCGGTAGAGGGCCGGATCTTTAGCGCCCGCTCGGTCGATGGTTTGAACTGGGTCAAGGACGAGGGCATCTGCCTCGACAAGGGCGGGCCGCACCAGAGCCAGAAAGTGAGCGAACCCTGCGTCGTGCGTTTGCCCGACGGCCGTTTCCGCATGTTCTACGAGGCCAATGACGGGGGCCAGGAGTGGCGCATTCTCAGTGCTACGGCGAGCGGCTGAGAGGGCCGCAGCTGGGTCTGGTTTCAGATGCCGCCGGGGCTGGGAACATTGTCCTGACAGTGAACCGGGCGGAAGAGCGTCTGGCGCTTGAAGGGCATTTCCTCCAGCTGCCGGGGGTGCGGTTCCCACTTGTGCCACTTGTTTCCGACCACGTTGTAGCAGTTGAAAATGGCCACCCGGTCGACCTGCGCGTTTTCCCAGCGGGCGCCGGTGTGGGTAATGGCCTCGGTGAAAATCAGGGCCGAACCGGCCGGGCATTCATAGGCCTCCCACAAATCGCAGTCCGGCTCCGCGGTCGATGCGGGCGGGGGAAAGGCGCCCTTGTGACTGCCCGTCAGGAAGAGCGTTCCGCCCTCTCCGCGCCGCACCGGATTGAGCTCCCACACCACCCGGGTGAGGCCGCTGTGGGCGCGGTCGTGGTGCATGTGGTAAGTGTGGGAATTACCCGGGAAATTCATCATGCCGCGGCCGCCATGGGGCTGAAAACTGCCGTCGCCTTTTTTGCGGATGGTCGAGAAGGTGCTCTCCAGCCGAAACCCATAGCAATCCTCGCCGGCATAGCCGTTGCTGACGAATTCGTCCATGAAACCAACCACCGCAGGATGATCGCACAGATGTTCCAGCGGTCCGCCGATGGAAGAGCGGTGATGGACGGGGATCGAGTCGGGATCGCCTTTGAGGCGATAGCAGAAATCCCGCATTGCCGTGATCTGCTCGTCCGTCAGCAGAGCGGGCAGCAGTAGCCATCCGCGGGTATCGAAAACAAAACGCTGCTCTTCGCTGAGGGGCATCGTCGGCAACCCCTCGGCATTGGTCGTCGGATTGGGCATGGTTGCGGCTCCTTAGCCAGATTGGAGTTTTGAGACGGCTTCTTAAAAGTTTGCAGCT
>CAXFTV010000010.1:0-3965 GCA_964005845.1 uncultured bacterium | reverse complement strand
GGACCATGTCGTAAAAACCCGAGGCAATTGCGAAGACGCCTTCGCGGAAGGCCAGAGCGCTGGATGCGCAGGCGCCCTCGGTGCGGGTCGCGGGTTTGGGGACGAGGCCGATAGCATCGGAGAGAATGGCGCTCCAGTGCGACTGCTCGACGAAGAAATCGTTGCTGAAATTGCCCACGTAGAGCGCGTCGATTGCGCCGGGATCGACGCCTTTGTCCACCGAGTCGAGCATGTTTTTAAAGGCTTCGGCGAAAAGGTCCTTGGAGTCCCTGTCGTCGAACATGTCGAATTTGGACATACCGGCGCCGACCAGGGCAACGCCGCGGCCGAGTTTGCGTTTTTTGCGCATGGATCCCCTCCGTTTATACCTTGCGTTCCTTGCCCTGCCAGTATCTTTCGCGCAGTTCCCGCTTGAGGATTTTGCCGTAGTTGTTCTTGGGCAATTCGGCGACGAAATCCACCGATTTGGGCTTTTTAAAACTGGCGATGTTTTCTTTGCAGAAGTCGATCAATTCCGCTTCGTCGACCTTCTGGCCGGGGACGGTGGCCACCACGGCCTTGACCGCCTCGCCCCACCTGGGGTCCGGGGCGCCGACCACGGCGACCTCGCGCACGGCCGGATGCTGGATGATGACCTCCTCGATTTCGCGCGGGTAGATGTTTTCGCCGCCGCTGATGATCATGTCCTTGGAGCGGTCCATGATAAAGAGATAACCCCACTCGTCCAGGTAGCCCATATCGCCGGTGTGCAGCCAGCCGTTGCGCAGGGTTGCGGCCGTGGCTTCGGGGTCGTTCCAATAGCCTTTCATCACCAGGTCCGAGCGGGTGGCGATTTCGCCCATCTGTCCGGTGGGACATTCGTTGTCATCGGGATCGAAGATTTTGACCTCGACATCGGTGCGCGGGATGCCCGCCGAACCGAGGTGGTGAATCTGTGCTTCCGTGCCCCGGAGGACGTGGGCCTGGTGCGGCAGATAGGAAATGGTCATGGGGGATTCGGCCTGGCCGTAGAGCTGCACCAGACACGGCCCCAGTTTTTCCATGGCCTCCATCATGTCTTCGACCAGCATGGGAGCACCGCCGTAGTTTAGCGCTTTCATGGAACTGTGATCGCAGCGTTCCAGAGCCGGACTGTCGAGCAGGAGTTTGATCATGGTGGGGGCGGCAAACATATTGGTGACGCGGTGTGTCTCGATCGTTTTTAGCACCAGTTCGGGGTCGAAGGATTTGGAATCCAGAATGATGTTGGCGGCCGCCTTGCCGATGTTGGGCAGGGCATAGCAGCCACTGCCGTGCGACAGGGGCGCGGCGTGCAGGACCACGTCTTCGGGCCCAAATCCCGGGCATATATCGGTGTAGAAGTTCATGGTCATCGCCAGCAGATTGCGGTGGCTCAGCATGGCGCCCTTGGGCCGGCCGGTGGTGCCCGAGGTGTAGAAGATCCAGGCCACGTCGTCGCAGTCTACTTCGGCGTCGGCAAAATCTTTGGGCTCGGGGTCCAGCAGGGTTTCGTAGTCCAGTAGTTCGCCGCGGCCATCGGCGATCCCGATCAAGTGGCGGGCGCGCGGGATCTGGGGGCGAATTTCCCGCAGGGCGTCGTTGAATTCGGGCGAAACGAGGACGGCGCTGGAGGCTGAGTGGTCGATGATATAGGCGAATTCGTTGGGGTGGAGCCGGAAGTTGATGGGCACGGCGCCGCAGCCGGCTTTGAAGCAGGCGAACATGGATTCCAGCATCTCCGGACGGTTGTACATCAGCAGCGAGACGTTGTCCCCTTGCCGCACCCCGAGGCGGCGCAGGGCGTGGGCCAGCTGGTTGGCGCGGGCGTTGAAGGCGGCGTAGTCCAAACGGTTGGCCCCCTGGACGATGGCCAGGTTGGCGGGGAAGCAGGTGGCTGATTTAGTCAGCAGTTTGCCGATGTTCATTGGCTGCCTGTGGGGTCGGACGGTTTAGATTTCGGGCTCGCTTCGTCGCTGTAGTCAGTTGCTATATAATAACCAGCAAACCCATCCAGTCCAAACGGGAGGTTTTGGCGCCTTGTGGACCGGTCGACGAAATTTCCTTGCGTTCGCCACTGCCCTGCCCGGGATTGGGCGGGGGGAAGGGCGAGCGCCAGCCGGTGAAATTGTGTGCAAGTAGAGGGGAGAGGCCGCGATGGGCCAAAGACTATTGCCAAGCGTGGGAAAATACCGAATTTAATACACCTTCGGATTTGCGGCCGCCAGGGGCAGACTTTGGCGGGAAGGCGTCGCGTGGAAACAAAGTTTGGGGGGCGGAAAAGAGTAGCGAAAGGATGAGCATGAAAGCAGCACAGCTGGTTGCGCCACGCAAGTGGCAAATGATAGATCTGGAAAAGCCCCGGGCGAGTGTGGGCAATATGCTGGTGCGCCTGGAGCGCGTAGCCCTTTGCGGTACGGACAAGCCGTTTTTTTGCGGCCTCTCTCCATCCTACCCCATGGAACCGGGAGCCTCCGGGCACGAGGGCCTTGGGGTTGTGGAATCGTGCCCCTCGGGCAAGTTTCAGGAGGGCGATCGGGTGATTCTATGGGGCTTCGATCGCGGCCTTTTCCAGGAATACGTCCTGGCCCCGGATGTGCTGGCTCCGGAGCACGGGTGTATCATGTTGCCCGGGGATTTCGATCTCGAGGTGGGCTTGATGAGCCAGTTGCTGGGCACGGTTATCCACTCCTTTTTTAAACTTGGCAATGTCATCAATCAGCAAGTAGTGGTGCTCGGCCAGGGATCGGTGGGCCAGTTGTTCAATGCGACGCTGCGCAACCTGGGGGCCAAATATATCATTGGCGTGGATCCTCTGGTCCACAAACTGGAGGTCGCACCCAAAATGGGGGCGACCCACACCATCAATCCCGGCGAGCGCGATGTCGAAGAGGCGGTAAGGGAAATTACCGGGGGGGAAATGGCGGATATAGTGGTGGAGGCGATAGGCCATGAAGAGACGCTGAATATGTGCGCTCCGCTGCTGCGTCGCAACGGCACCTTGATCTATTTCGGGGTGCCCGACAAAGACAACCACGAAGGGGTTTTGCGGGTGAATTTCAGGGAAATATTTACCCGGGAGCTGCGCGTAATCACTACTGTCGGGCCCAATCCGCAGCGGGATTATACCACGGCGATGGACTGGATTACCCAGGGACGGCTGGACGTCCGTCCCATTATTTCCCACGTCCTGCCCTTCGAGCAGATCCAGCAGGCCTTTGAGATGGCCTTCGATCGGCCCGCAGAGCACAGGGCGCTCAAAGTAGTTCTCAAGTTCTGAAGTACTGATACCTTTTTTTCGGCCGGCAAATAGGGCGAGAGCATGCGCTTTGTCGCCCCACTGCGATGTCGGTCTGCGCGAATATAGACTCTGTCCTCTCTCGGGGTCGATTCGCCGCCTGGTTAAACAATGGGGGAGAAAGTTGATGGCGGCAGAAAGAGACTGGTCTCCAGTCGGGTCGGACCTGCAGAGCGTCCTATCCCGGTGCGCCGATCCGCTCGGCGCTCTGGCCCGGGCCGAAATCCCGGCCATCGTCTTGCGCGGCGCCTACGAGCCGGGGCATTGCAGCGCTTTGATCCAGCGCTTCATCGCTCGGGGCCTGATGCGGGATCCCCGCCAGGAGCATAGTCCGCAGGCGCCATCGCGACTCAATATCGGCACCAGCCTGGGCAATATGGGGAGCGATCGGGAGGCTTTCCTGCAGCATGCTGCTGGCACCCATGCCCTCTTCGAGCAGCTCTTCGATGGCTTTGACGACCCGGTGGCCAATGTCTACGGCAACCTCGCCGCACTGGCTGCGGACAAGCAGGTCAAGGTGGCGCGCGAACCCGACGGCCGCCTCTATGGGCCCGCTATCTTCCGCATTCATTACGAAACCCATGCCTACAAACCCCACTTCGACCACGTCACGCTGCGGGAAAAGCGCTTCAACTACGCGGTCACCCGCTTCGCTCACCAGTTCGCCGGC
>CAXFTV010000009.1:0-7547 GCA_964005845.1 uncultured bacterium | reverse complement strand
TGGCATTGCTTGCCGGCGAGGACTCAATCCGCGAAGTAATCGCATTTCCCAAGACCAACAAGGCCATTGGTCTGATGGAAAATTCTCCCACCGAAGTGGAGACGGCTCAATTGCGCGAGTTGGGCATCCAAGTGCGGCTTTAAATAGGGTTTCCTAACCCTTTGTAAGGACAGTAATTTTCACTTGACATCCCCTCTGGGGCGTATTAACTTTTGGTTCATATCTTATTAGAGCTTTGAAAGTGCGGAATTCGCACACTCCATGTAAGTGTAATCTTCAGCCAGCACTGAGTGGTTTTTACTTTTCATCTCGCGATCGGGAGGTCATCCATTAATGAGTCGTCGTCGTTCCATTAGCACGTATTCCTTCCTCGGTCTTATAACGACAGCTTTTTCAATACTTCTCCTGTCCGGCTGTTCCCGAGGCCCGTCTCAAGAGGAACTGAGTCTGTTGGAAGAGAAACGCCAGGCTGTTGAAGCAGCCCAAAAGCAAGTAGACGAAAAGAAAGCCGAGAAAGCCCGCCTGGAGCGCAAAGTGGCCGAGAAAAAAACCACCCTAGAAGCACTTAAAGAAAAACGGGACGCCACCAAGGCAGCACTCGCCGAAATGGATTAGTTCAGACAACTTTGCAAGAGAAAGGGCCTGGTAGAGATGACTAAGAAGTATATTCTGTGCAGCTTGATTTTTGCGTTACTGGTTGGCTTGACCAGCGCGGTTTCAGCTGCCGATAATAAAATGACGCGCGAAGAGTACATTGCCCAAATGGCCGAGTACACCGCTGCCGAGGAGCAAGCCCAAACCGAAATTGCCGAACTTGATGCCCAGATTGCAGCTTTGCAAAGCAAGCTCGATAAACTGGATAGCGGAATCAGTTCTACCGAAAGCGAGATCTTGAACCTGGTCGAAGCAACTGATGCTGAAATCCAGGATTTCGGCAAAAATCTGGATGCCCTGATTGGCCAACTCGAAGGCCTGATGTCTCTTGCCCCCGAAGAAATCTACATGCACCACCGCACCGAATTGGAAGATTTGGCCCTGCAACTTGAGGAACTCAAAAAGGACAAAATCTCCGCCCTGCCCGCAATGGCCGCCAAAATCGACAAGATCGAAAGCATGTTGGAACAACTGCAAAACCAGGGCATCCGCCAGTTGAAAAAGTTCGATTATACGGTCGCCAGCGGCGATCACCTCTGGGGCATTGCCGGAAAAGAAACGATTTATGCCGATCCCTATATGTGGCCAAGAATTTATCGGGCCAATAGGGGGCAAATCAAAGATCCCGATTTAATCTTCCCAGAACAAGTGCTGGAAATTCCCGTTGCCGTTGGCGCCAATCAATATCTGGTAACGCGGGGAGATTTTCTCTTCAAAATAGCCGCGGCGGTTTACAATGACCCGACCAAATGGCACAAAATTTACAAAGCAAATGAAAAACAAATTGTCGAGAAAGATCTGCTGTTCCCTGCACAAGTCCTAGAAATACCAGCGAATTAAGGCTCGCTTTTTAATATTTGTCTGCGTTTTCACAACGCAAACAGGGGTTTGATTTCCTCGCGTGGGAAGTTCAAACCCCTGTTTGCATTATCACCAATTAATGCCAGAGTGCTTTAGTACTATTCATTCTTACCTGAATTGGAAGCACAAAACACTATATCCCTTGCCGAAACTGATCTGCTGTCTCTATTTGGCAGAAACGATCAGAATCTCGCCCTCATTGAAAAAAGATTTGGCATCTCTCTGGTTGCTCGGGGCAGCAAACTTCTCCTCTCCGGTCCAGTGGAGGCCGTTCAGAAGGCTTCCAACCTTCTCGCCTACCTGATCGAAGGTCTGCGCGGTGATCCAGCAATCTCCACCGATGAATTAAAAAGCCTGATTCACCAGGGCAATCCCCCCCCCGGCGATTATTGCAAACAAGCCCGGACCGAGCAACTTATCAAGACCTACAAAAACACCATTAAAGTCCGCACTGCTGGCCAGGCCGACTACCTCAGGGCGATGACCCAAAATGATATTGTCTTCGCTATTGGGCCAGCGGGTACCGGCAAAACCTACCTGGCCGTAGCGGCTGCAGTTGCGGCCCTGCGGCAGAAACATGTTTCTCGCATCGTTCTGGCCCGCCCAGCGGTTGAAGCCGGTGAAAGCCTCGGTTTTCTCCCCGGGGCCCTGGAAGAGAAAGTGGATCCCTACCTGCGTCCACTCTACGACGCGCTCCAGGATCTAATGGAACCGGATCGCTTGCGGCGCTTTCAAGAAATGAAAATTGTCGAAGTAGTGCCCCTGGCCTATATGCGGGGACGAACCTTGAACGATGCCTTTATTATTCTTGATGAAGCGCAAAATACCACTCCGCAGCAAATGAAGATGTTTCTCACGCGTCTTGGCAGTTCATCCAGGTCTGTCATCACCGGGGATATTACCCAGATAGACCTGCCTGCTGAGCAACAATCGGGGCTGGTCGAAGTGCAAAGTATCCTTAATTCCATCGAGGGTTTGAAATTTATTTACCTGACTGAACGGGATGTCATTCGCAACCCCCTGGTTCAAAAGGTCATCAAAGCTTACGATAGTCATGAACAATCGTCCTCTTCCTCTCGCCTAGCGGCGGCCGAAAGATGAACTTTCTGACCCCCAGGAACTGGTGGCATCCGCCTCGTTCCAGACAAACACAAAAGCCAGAGCCCAAGCGGCATAGTTTGCTGGTTTACCAGATCCTTCTCGCCCTCCTGGTTGTTGCCTTTCTAACCAATTTTTCCAGCCATCAGCGCCCCCACAGCATTGTTGAATTACGCCTCCACAGCGAGGCCCCAGACGATATAAGAGCCACCGACCTTTTCCAGGTGCCCAAAAGCATTGATGAACTCGAAAGCGAACGCCGGGAGGCGGAACGGAAGATTCCGACAATTTTGCTGCATCTGCCTGGAGTAAAAGAGGCGCAGCTAGCTCGTCTGGACTCGGTTTTCAACGTCTTACTTCCCCCCATTGCCATCCCAATGGCCGATACGCTCAAACGGCAACACCTGCAAAAATTACTTCCCGAGGTCGTTGCTAATCTTTCGGAGCAAACCCTGGACAATCTCATCAATATCCTTTCGGGTGCCCCCCCTGCCAACGTCAAGGATTTTAGGGAAGCTTGCCTGCAGACGCTTGCTTCTCTTTATCGGACCGGCATCGTTTCCTCAAAAGAAACCATCCTGACCAGCGTCACCACCCAGGTGCGGATTGATAATATAGAACTGCCCGTGGAGGGCCTCCACAGTTCCGAAGAGCTCAAGAGGGGTAATATGCCCCCACTCCACGTCAGAGCTTTCAACATGGTCGCCAGCAAAGAAGCCGTGAGAGCAGCCCACCAGCTACTCCGCTTATTTATTGTGCCCAACTTGATCCCGGATCTGGAGGAAACGCGGCGGCTGAGGACCAAAGCCCGGCGCAGCATAGCCCGCATCAAGCGCATTTATGCCCAGGACGACCTCATTATTCAAAAGGGTGCCCGGGTGACCCAGGATCACGTCGATGCCCTCGATGCCTTTGCCGCACATCTTGCTGAACGGGAGCGAAAAAAACCGATAACAAGCCTGCTGCAATCCCTTGCGGCCACTGTCCTCGCCGTCTTTTTCACCCTGATCTTTGGTTATTATCTTGCTACCCAAGAAAGGGAAGTCTACCAATCTACCCGACACTTGCTCCTCCTGGCTATCATTATCATCTCAACAGCCGCACTGGCATCATCAATCCAGACCAACCAATACCCTATCTACCTGGTGCCGACTCCTCTCGCAGCCATGCTGACGACCATTCTTATAAGTCCACAGGTGGGCCTGGTGCTTTCTTTTTTGCTGGCACTTTTCGTCGGCCACCTCTTCGGCGAATATCAGATCACCCTGATCTGCGCCATCACCTCTGCCATCGCCGTCTACTCGGTCCTCCAGGTGCGCCATAGGAACCAGTTTTTTCGCTCCATGATATTTCTGCCCCTTTCCTATATTCTGCTCATCGCCGCTACCGATCTCCTGCGCTTTGTAGCAATCAATGATATTGTCGATCACATCCTGCCCGCCATCACCATCGGCTTTATTGCGCCCATCCTCACCATGGGACTCTTGCCCGTTTTCGAAAGCCTTTTCCGCATCACTACGGATATTACGCTACTCGAACTCTCCGATCTCAATCGCCCCTTGCTGCGCAACCTGGCCATTCGCGCCCCGGGCACCTATACCCACAGTCTCATCATGGCCAATCTGTCGGAAAGCGCCGCTGAAGCCATTGGCGCCAATGCCCTGCTGGCACGGGTGGGCTGCTATTATCACGATATAGGAAAAATGGAAAAATCAGAATACTTCACCGAAAATCAAGGCTTGCGAGGGGGGCGCAATCCGCACGACCACCTGACCCCGACCATGAGCACCCTGGTCATCATCTCACACGTAAAAGATGGCCTCGAAATGGCCGCTGAATATGGCCTCCCCAAAGCTATCTCCGATCTCATTCCGCAACACCACGGCACCACCGTTATGGATTATTTTTACAATCGGGCCATCGAATTGGGCGACGAGAGCGTGCGCGAGGATGATTTTCGCTACGATGGCCCCAAGCCCCAGACAAAAGAAGGCGGCATCCTGATGCTGGCCGATTCGGTGGAATCCGCTGCCCGCTCGCTGTCCGAACGGACTCCCAACAGAGTGCGCCAGCTGGTGCGCAATATAATCCAGCAAAAATTTAATGCCGGCGAACTGGACGAATGCAATCTGACTTTGCAGGATCTCCACAAAATCGGGGAAAGCTTTATTCCCATCCTGATGGGGACCCTGCACGACCGCATCGAATACCCCTGGCAGAAAGCCGAAAGAAAAGCGCAGAAAAAACTTGCAAATCCTCTATGACCAGGACATCTCGCCCCTCCCCGAGGATCAGCGCCTGCTCTTGCAGGAACTGGCCGCAAGAGTGAGAACAATCCATCCATTGGAGGGGCCGGTACAATTGATTCTCGTCGGCGATGCCTACATGCAAAACCTCAATGCTACTTACCGAGGTAAAAATCATACTACGGATGTACTTTCTTTTTCTCTGGAACTACAGGATTCCGACTTACCCGACCTGGATGCAGTCGGTGGAGAGATTTATATTTCTTTAGAACGCACCAGGGTTCAGGCCGCGGAACAGGCGGTCCCCCTCGTCGAGGAAATGGCCCGCCTGCTTATCCACGGCTTGTTGCATCTGGCTGGCTACGACCATGATACTCCCGAAAAACTACACCTTATGGAGCAAGAGACCGATATTATTCTAAAGGATGCAGGCCTGCTCACGGGAATGCGGGAATGAATCCTCCATTTCATACTGCCTTGGCAGGCAGTTTTACCGGAAAGGAGCGTCACCCTTTTTGGAACCTCCACAATTGATTGCCCTGAGTCTCATTTTCATTTTAGCTACTTTAGAGCTTTTCCTGGTAGCGGCCTACGAGGCGACCTTCTCCGTCCTCTCGCGGTCCGCGCTGGAAAAAATGCAGGAAAATGGGGTTCAACGATCCCCACTCATGATCCGCATATACGAATCTCGTCACCGCCTGCGGCTCATGGCTCGCATTGGCGAGGTTCTGGGAGTTGTCGCCCTCACCCTTGTGCTGCACTTTTTTGCGCTTCCCTTTTTCAATAATTTTTACAGTCTTCTCATTGCAGCTCTGGGGACAGTAGCCATCTTTTTGCTCGTTTCGACACCTCGCCGTCTACGCTTTGAGGAAGAAGGAGAGGAAGCGCAAATTTCTGCAATAGCCCTCGGATTTGTCCCCCTGCACGCCCTGTTATTACCGCTGACCAATCTTCTGGAACGACTTTCCTCCGGCAATTATACAGAAGAAGATTTTCGCGCCGAAAAAGAGGAAGAATTGCGCAGCATCGTCGAATCCGAAAGCGAGACCGGCGTCCTTGAAGAAGGCGAAAAAGAGATGATCCAGGGCGTCTTTGGATTCCACGACAGCATAGTGCGCGAAGTGATGGTACCGCGAGTTGACGTTGTAGCCGTTGAGCAATCGGCCACCCTTGAGGAATTGATTCAAAGTATCAAAGAAAGCGGGCATTCCCGCGTACCCCTCTACGAAGAAACCCTGGACAACATCCGCGGCATTGTCTCTACAAAAGACCTCTTGCAGATTCTGGTAGGGCGAGATGATCTGGATTTGTCCAAACCCCTATCTTTCTTCATGGACGAGTTGGTTAGCGAAGAGGGCAGTCCCCCTTTCATGCGCGAACCCTATTGCGTCCCCGACACAAAAAAAATAGACGAGTTATTACACGACCTGCGTTCTGCTCGCACCCGTTTGGCCATTGTAATAGACGAATACGGTGGTACGGCTGGCCTTTTAACCACGGAGGACCTGGTAGAAGAGATCGTAGGTGAAATCCAGGATGAGTACGACGAGGAAGAGGAATTATTCTACTGGAAAGAGACCGAAGATACCCTTGTCGCCTTCGCCCGGATGAATATCGACGATCTCAATGAAATGCTCGAGACCGATCTACCCAGCGAAGGTTTCGAAACCCTGGGAGGCTTCATTTACGATCACCTCGGGCATATCCCCAGCGAGCGACAAACCTTTGTCACGAACAATTTAGAGATAGAGATTCTCAAAGTTGACGGACAGAGAATCTCCCAGGTACAGATTAAACGCCTGCCCACAGATGAAAAAAAGGATGATTAAATGGGCAATGTTAACGAGGAAATACGCCTTTGTGCAATGCGGGAGGACTTGCGCCCTCCGCTCCCTTAACTTATATTCTTGAATTAGATGCGGGGTGGAGCAGTCTGGTAGCTCGTTGGGCTCATAACCCAAAGGTCGTAGGTTCAAATCCTGCCCCCGCTACCATTTTTCTGAAGCGCAACCTTCTTTCCCTAAGAAGGTTGCGCTTTTTTTTGCGGCGACCTCCTGCACTTGCCGCTAAATTCCACAACGGGATCTGCGACTACCGCCAGCCAGCGACTCTTTCCCGATAATTCCTGAAAATTTTGCATCTGTTATAGAATGCCTGCCGAGATCCCTTTTCCTCGCAACAAGTCCAACATTATTAAGGACAAATTTCCTTAGCAGCCGTCTCAAAACGCCAATTTGGACTTAGCGCGGCCACAGAGCGAATTTTCAGAGGGCTTCTGATCGGCATTCAATCGGCAATTAGACCAAAAACCCCTCCGCTCTTTTCTAACCGGTGCCTGGTTGGCTTCGAAAAAAACGGAGGGGACTAACCCAGTTTCAGGTTAGAGTTTTTCAATCTGCCATCGTTGCCAGGACTTGGCCTTCAATGGCTTAGCAAAGGAGGAAATTATGGCCCCGTTGAAGTTTTGTGATCCTCAATAGCTTGCTGGATGGCATCTAAAACTGCATGAACAGCACTATCGACCTCCTCTTGAGGCACCATGCCCTCTAAGGCCTGGTCCACTGCCATCTGAACATCGGTGTCGGGCACCATGCCCGCTAAGGCCTGGTCCACTGCCATCTGAACATCGGCTTCGGGAACCATGCCCGCTAAGGCCTGGTCCACTGCCATCTGAACATCGGTGTCGGG
>CAXFTV010000008.1:0-9059 GCA_964005845.1 uncultured bacterium | reverse complement strand
TGGCCAGGTGCGACAGGGCCAGGGCCGCGTCTTTGAAATAGAGCATCGGTGCCTTGGTATCCGGCCGCGCCCAGATGGTGAATGGATGCCCTTTGGAGCATTCCTCGACGACCCACGATGCATACTGTGTCACCCCCGGCGAACGCACCCCGGGGCCAACGATGGGAGGATAGCGAAGGCCGCGGTAGTCTATTCCGTACTTGCGCCGATAAAAAAGACCCAGATGCTCGCCAAATAGTTTGCAGGCGCCGTATAGAAGCTGGGGTCTTTGCAGCGTCAAATCGTCAATATTTTCCTCGGGTAGACCGAGTGAATAAGTTCCGATACTGCTGGCAAAAATCACCTTCTGGACTTCGAACAGGCGCGCTGCCTCGAGTACGTGGAAGGTCCCCATGGCATTGGCCCGGATGCCCGCCGGCGGATCGTTTTCCGAGGGGAGGGAGAGCATGCCCCCGAGGTGGTACACCACTTCCGCGGAGCTTTCCCTTACCGCATTGAGGACGTGACTGAAATCCCCCAGGTCCCCGCGCATCAATTTGACGCGGTCGGCGACTTCGTCCAGGCGCTGGGTCGAATCACTGATATCAAAAATAGTGATTTCTCCTTCGCCGCGGTCGAGCAGGAGGCGCGCCAGTTCGGCGCCGATGAAACCCGTGCCACCAGTTATCAATGTTGCCATTTATACCTCGCGATAGAGCGTGATTGGGTAGGGCGCAAAGCTGACTTTTTTGGCAGGCCGACGCCATTGCGGAAACACTCAGCGGCAATTTTTTCAGCTGTCCTCATGGCGATGCGAATTGTAGCGTCTGGCCTTTGGGGAAAGCTTAGTGCAGAGACGTCTACCACAGTTCTGAAAGCCGCCTCAAAATTTGCTCTGTAGCAGCGCGAAGTCCAGATTGGAGTTTTGCTGCGGCTTCCCGAAGATCTTTCAAAATGGAAGTGAAAGGCGCGGGAAATAAGCTGCAGGTCGTTTCCTTTAGATGTCGTATAATGGGGCGAATTTATTTTTTAAATAGCGGACGATGGGCGCGATGCTCAAGGGTTCGCCCGCAACTCTTTCGATCAATTCGGGAGCCGTGTAGCAGGAGCCGTGCTGGTAGATATTTTCGCGCAGCCAGTCGGCCAGAGTAGCGAGTTTGCCGGCGCGGATTTCGGCGGGAATTTCAGGGTGGTCTCGCAGCGCCGCTTCGTAGAACTGGGCTCCCAGAATATTGCCCAGGGTATAACCTTGAAAAGCACCGCCGATAATTCCGCTGTACCAGTGTACGTCTTGCAGGACGCCATCGGTGTCGTCTGTCGCTGCCAGGCCCAGATCCTGCTGGTAGCGCTGGTGCCACGCTGCGGGGAGATCGCGCACTGCCAGGCTGCCTTCGAGCAGTTCCAATTCCAGCTCGAAGCGGATCATTACGTGCAGGTTGTAGGTGACTTCGTCCGCGTCGGTGCGAATCAGAGAGCGTTCGACTTTGTTGATGGCGCGATAGAATTCATCCAGTGTTACCGTTCCCAGTTGAGCCGGAAAAACGGTTTGGATCCTGGGATAAAAAAACTGCCAGAAATCGCGACTGCGGCCCACCATGTTTTCCCACAGCCGCGACTGACTCTCGTGCACTCCCATCGAGGCTCCGGTTCCCAGGAGCGTGGCCTCCAAAGCGGCAGTGATACCCTGCTCGTAGAGAGCGTGGCCAGTTTCGTGCATGGTGCTGAACAGCGCTTCGTCCAGGGCGTCCTCCTTGACCCGGGTGGTGATGCGCACGTCCCCGAGCGAAAATTTGGTCATGAAGGGGTGGTGAGTTTTGTCCTGTCGCCCGCGCTCGAAATCGTAGCCGAAGAGGCGGGCGACTTCCTCGCCGAATTCCAACTGCTGGCCTTCTGGATAACTCTGGTGCAAACACGTATCATCCGCCACCGGCTGGGCCGCTATCGCCTCTACCAGGGGCACCAGTTCCCGGCGCAACTCCCCGAAGAGGCTGCGCACGCTGGCCGTTTTCATGCCGTAGTCGGCAAAGTCGATCAGGGGATCGGCAATGTGTTCGTAGCCGGGGAAGAAGGCGGCTAGCTGGCGGCTCAGGTCGAGCGTTTTTTCGAGCAGGGGTTGCACCGCGCTAAAGTCATTGGCCGGTCGCGCCTTGGTCCAGACCTCGTAGGCAGTGGAGCTGTGGCTGGAGATTTCGGCGGCAAAAGCCGGCGGTACCCGCACCGCTTTTTCGTAATCGCGGCGGGCGACGCGGATGAAACTGGCCGCATAACTATCGTAGGGCTGGCTTTCCCCGTAGGTTTGGAGGTCTTCGAGGAGTCTACCAACGGCCTCGTCGGTAAACTTTTCGTGCGCCAGGCGACTCAAGGTCGCTATCTGACGCGCGCGCGCGGGTCCACCCCCAGGAGGCATATAGGTGGCCTGGTCCCAGTCCAGCAGGGCGCTGGCCGAGTTCAGGTCGTCGACTTCGCGGAGGCGGTCTTCGAGTTCTTTGAATTTTTCTTCCACACTTTTTCCTTTTGCTGGATTTTTCGCCACACAACATCGGTTCAAAAATATAATCCATTTTTCGCTCTATCACGAGACAATTCTCAGGGATTCTTAAAGCTCTATACCTGCTGCTGGCCGGATCTGTCTGCTTTGCGTCCGGACGCGCCGCCAAGATCTTGACGCCTATTCGCAAATGACCTATGATGTGCATCTGTACCGGCACCCGACGAAAAAAGGAGAACGCCATGACTCAGACCGAAACCTTGAGCATCGATCAGATTCGTCAGCAGGACCGCGATCACGCCTGGCATCCCCTGATGCAACACAGCACCCTGGATAACCGCGACTTGATGGTGATCCAGGAAGCCAGGGGGACCACCATAGTAGACGGGGAAGGCAAGTCCTACCTGGATGCCGCCTCCGGTCTATGGAATGTCAATGTGGGCTACGGCCGCGAGGAGATCGCCGAGGCGGTCTACCGGCAGATCAAAGAATTGCCCTTCTACCCGCACTCTCAGATCAATGTGCCGGCGACCCAGCTGGCCACTCGTCTGGCCCAGATCCTGCCCGGTGATCTGCAGCATATTTTTTACTGCAACAGCGGCTCTGAGGCCAACGAGACCGCCTTCAAAATCGCCCGTCAGTACGGGCGTCAGAAGTACCCGGGCCAGAACCGTTACAAGATTATCGCTCGCTACCAGGGATATCACGGTTTTACCTTTGGCGCGATGTCGGCCACCGGTCAGGTGGGACGCCGCGTCAAATTCGAGCCGCTAGTGCCCGGCTTTTTGCATGTGGATCCGCCCTATTGCTATCGCTGTCCGCTCAAATTGGAATACCCCGGCTGCGGCATTGCCTGCGTCGAAGAAATCGAACAGGTCATCCAGAAGGAGGGGCCTGAGACCGTGGCCGCGGTGGTCGTCGAACCCATCATCGGCGGCGGTGGCGTCATCATACCGCCGGACGAGTACTTACCCCGGCTGCGGGAGATCTGCGACCACTATGGCCTGCTGCTCATTCTGGACGAGGTCATCACCGGGTTCGGGCGCACTGGCAAGATCTTTGCCTCGGAGCACTGGGGCGTGGAGCCGGATATGATCACCCTGGCCAAAGGGGTCAGCAGTGGCTACTTGCCCCTGGGAGCCTGCGCCGTCACGCCGGAAATTTTCCAGACCTTTCTCGGCGATCCGCAAGAGGACCGCGAGTTCTCCCAGGTCTCTACTTATGGTGGGCATCCGGTCTGCTGTGCGGCCGCCCTGGCCAATCTCGATATTCTCATCGGGGAACGGCTGTGGGAAAACTCGGCCAGAGTGGGCGCCTATCTGCTGGAACAGCTCCAGGCTCTGGATTCCCCCTTCATCGGCGAGGTGCGGGGCAAGGGATTGATGATCGCCATGGAACTGGTGGATGGGGACGGAGCCCTGCTGGATGCGGAGCGCACTGCCCAGGTCCAGGCCCGGATTCGCGACGAAGGCGTCCTGGTTGGGCGCATGAGTCACGCCATGCCCGGCCCGGAGAGCATGTTTTTTCTGTCGCCGCCGCTGATTCTGAGTAGCGACGAGGCCGATCAGATCGTGGCGGCTTTTGCCGCTGGTCTGGCGAGTATACCTGCCTGAAAATACCCAGGAGAGATTATTTTGAAAGCTCTGATTCTATCCGGACCCAACCACGGCTTTGAAAATAGCGCCCCGATCATCTATGAATTTCTCGCCGACCGGGATGGGATTTTCCTGACCCTCACCGACGACAAGGACCTCCTGGCAACGCCCCGGCTGGGCGAATTTGATGCCTGTGTCTTCGGCACCGGCTTCACCCGCACCAGCGCGCAGCCAGATGGCACCCTGGTGCGGCAGCCGGATCTGAGTCCGGAGCAGGAAGAAGGACTCTTTCGGTTCGTTGCAGGCGGCAAGGGGCTGGTCGGCATTCACGGCACTGCCTGGTGGATCGGGGGGCGTGCAGTGGATCTGATCGGCGGGCATGCCAACTGGCACCCGCCCGGGCTCTCCTTCACGGTCCAAATCGACGACTGTGAGCATCCGGTTACCCGGGGGCTGAGCGATTTCGAGGTAGAAGACGAGATCTACATGAGTGCCTACGACCCGGCTATTCACATCCTGGCTTCGGCGCAGTGGCACGATCAAGACCACCCCATGGCGTGGGTAAAAAATTACGGTGCTGGAAGGGTGTTCTACACCACGCTGGGACATGGTCCAGACACCTTTGAACAACCCGGTATGCAGAAACTCCTGGAACAGGGGCTGCGCTGGGCTGCGGCTAGTGGATCTGGATGACCTGTCCGTCGTAGGCCAGTTGCACGTTCGCGGGCAGATCGATGCCCTGGGCGATGCACTGGTCGGGGAAGAAGCGGTGGTCCAGCCGGTGCATGATGTGGGTCAGATACGTCGCGCGCGGCTTCAATAATGCTGCGATCTCGAGAGCCTGGCCCACCGATTGGTGGGTGGGGTGCTGGGGATTGAAACTCAGGCCATCGATGAGCAGAACTTCCACGCCCTGGAGCCCTTCCAGGGCTTCAGCGGTCATTTCTTTGACATCGGGTACGTAACCCAGGCCCTCAATTCGGTAGCCGTGGGTGGGGACCACTCCGTGTTTTACCGGCAGGGGTCGCACCTCGATTCCGCCCACCTCGAATGCCGTTTCGACCACGTGTGGGATCAGGTGGGCGATGCCGCCGCCCCGATAGGTTTCCCTGCTAAACATGTATTCGAAGTTCTTCTGTAATACTGCCATAGTTGCGGCGCAGGCGTAGATCGGCATGTCGATCTGCTGCTTGCGGCAGGGCATCACCAGGTCGTTGGTGCCGCTGATGTGATCCGCGTGGCAGTGGGTGTAGATTACCGCATCTATTTGTTCCACCTGGTAGCGATCGATCTGATCCAGGAAGTTCGGCCCGGTGTCGAATTGCATAAACGTCCCGTTTATTTCTACGTGGATCGAGGGTCGGGTGCGCCGGTTCCGCGAACCCGGCCGGCGAGCATCCCGGCAGGTGCCACAATTGCAAAGATATTCGGGGATGCCGGTAGAGGTACCGGATCCGAGTATGGTTATCCGCATTATTTCTCCAGTACCAGAAGTTCGAAGGAGCCATTATGCACATACCCCAGGCGTTCCGCCAGGCGCACGGAGATGGGATTGGTGGCATTCCAGTGCGCTTCGATACCCCGTTCCAGACAATGGGTTAGCAGCGCTGCTCCCGTGGCTGTTGCAAGACCTTTTCCCTGGTGCTCGGGGTCGGTGATGATCGATATCTCAATGGTTTTGTTGCCGTCGATGTAGGAGCGGATCCTGCTGACGGGTTCGCCCTGCCACAAAGCGCAATAACCAATGCCTTTGTCGATGAATTCCGCGGCTGATGCGTAGGCCAGATGTCCCATGGCTCTGGGAGCCATTTCCAGGTCGATGCGGCAGATCTGGTAGCCCTCCGGAATCCGCTGGGCGAGCTGGCGCAGGCGAGTCAGCTCTAGCTTTTCAGGGCTTAATTCGACCCGCGGCTGTATGCTGATTTTGGCACCGTGAACCTGCAGGACGAGTCGGCGCCATGCGGCCGATGCAGGGACGATCAGACCGGGGGATAGCGCCTCGACCAAAGCGCGCGCCAGGGGGTGGTCGGGATTGCCCGCGGGGATGGCAAAATCGGCCAGGGTTAAAAGGGCGACCTGAGGGGCGGAGAGGGAATCGGCAATGGCCTGGCCGTGCCCTTTTTCCAGCACCGCGTCGATGATTACCCGCTGGCGCGTGTGGGCGGCAAACAATTCGACCAGGACGGCGCGCGTATCGGGAGTTATCGACAGCATCCTTCCTCCAGAATGAAAAGGGCTATAAGTCAAAGAGAGTTTGTGGCTCGCCTTCCGGATACTGTTCCAGATAGCGCCGGATATATTTTGTGGCGATCGCTGGCATCTGTTCCAGGTAGCCTAGTTGTAGTATAGCTTCGCGCTGTCCATATTCGTGTTTCATGACCGGATAGGCCACACTCCAGAATGCCGCGTGCATGGTCCAGCGGTTTACGCCCGCGGGGTTCCAGCCGCGGTGCCACAGATTGGCGTTGTAATAAACGGCGTCACCCGGCTCCAGCTCCACGCTTATGGCATCTGGCATTGCAGCCTGCTCGCCCACCTCTGCCGCCTGGATTTCCGCTGCGGTAGAAGCGCGCAGATGACTGGCGGGCACGATGTGCAAAAAGCGATCTCCGGGCAAAAGCGGGACATTGAATTGGACGAAGTGACCGTGGTGGCGACGCAGGTACGCGGCTTCGCCGGATGATCCGGGTATACACAGATCGCGGTGCCAGTTTTGCCGGTAGGCCTGGCCGCCACCCCCCGCCAGCATGCCGAAAAGGCTGTGGCGCACCTGGCCGCCGGCGATCAGGGTTTCGAGATGCGGCGCCAGTTCCCCGCCTAGCCAATCCCCGTACACCGGATCGTATTTGTCGGGACTCATCAGGCTGCCGGTGCGCTGCAAGAGGCGCGCATCTCGATCGATCCAGCCAATTTCGCACTCGCCGGCCAGGGCTCGATCCATTAATCGCTCAACCGCATCGATCAACGATTGAATGCGGGCCTGGCCGAAGGCACTGCGGATAATCAGATAGCCCTGCTGGTTGTAGAAAGAGAGGTCGCTTTGGGTTATCGGCACCATGATTCTTTCCCATTTACTTGCTTAGAGCCGTCCCCAAAGCCCGCTTGAGATCATGCTCTGACCCCAGCGAAAACTTTAAAACGGCCATTGATGGTTTTCCTCCGCCCACAGGGCGCGGGAGTACCGCGAAGCATTTCCAACTGGTAGTCGGCAATGCTCCCTTCAACGCTGACTGGGTGGGTGTAAACCAGGGGGAGGCGGGATACCTTTAGAAAGGCGGTAAATATTTTGCTCCTGTGCGCTTTCTTAAAAGCTAGCATTTTTTTTCCGTCCGGGCAAATATGCCAGTGGTGACAGCCGTTTTGATGCGGCGACGACTTGCGTAGCATATTCTCCGCTCGTGGGTACGAGAGGAAGCAAACCAAAAGAGGATTAAAAATGGACCAGGATGCTGTCCGCATCCATCTAAAGGAATCGGGATGCGGCCTAGGGCTTTTTCTCAATCCCAGAAGGGTTGCAGCCATGTTTCCTCTATACCCAGATCGAATCCGGGGCCCGCAGCCTGGAATTCTAGGAAGCTGGCGCGTGGAATCAGGGCTTCGGATCCGGCGACTTCGGCCAGCGGGATGCCCGGGTCCGAACCGATGTAGTACTCCCCCCAGGAGGTATTGGGCATGGCCCAGGTCAGGTGCTGGCCGTAGGGATTCAGGGCGCCGCCGTGGAGGATTACCTGGAGACCAGCCGCATCGGCCATGTGGCAGATTTTGATACACTCGCTCAGCCCCCCGACCCAGTGGATATCCGGCTGCAGGATGTCGAGACAGCGGTGTTTGATCATCTGCTGGAAGGGGAAGCGGGTATAGAGGTGTTCGCCGCTGGCCAGGGTCTGCCAGGGCAGTCGCTGGCGCACGGTGATGTGGCCCTCGACGTCTTCGGGGATGAGGTATTCCTCTATCCACTTGAGCCGGTAGGGCCGCAAGCGCTCGGCCAGGCGGACGGTGTAGTCGGCGTCGAAGGCCATGTAGCAGTCCAGCATCAACTCGGCTTCGTCGCCGATGATTTCGCGTGCCTGAGCCACCTTTTTTTCGTTTTCCTCCAGGCCCCACAGGCCGTCGGCCGGTCCGTACGGACAGGCCAGTTTGAAGGCCTTGAAACCCAGTTCTTTGTACCAGTCCACATCATTGCCGGTGGCATAGACGAAAATGCGCTCGCGAGCAGGTCCGCCGATGAGTTCGTACACCGGCTTGTTTTGCAACTTGCCGGCCAGATCCCACAGGGCCAGGTCCACGGCACTGATGGCCACGGTGGCGATGCCGACCGTGCCGAAGGGTTTGGAAACTCTGAACATCATGTCCCAGAGTTTCTCGATGGCCAAACAATCCTCGCCTTCCAGAACGGGCGCAAAGGCATCTTCGACCACGGCCGCCGCCGGTCGCCCGGTCGCCGTACCGAGTCCCCAGGTGCCGTCAGCAGCCGTGACTTTGACGCCAAAGCCGGGCCATTGGCGCGGCCCGTAGAGGCTGCGGTGACGTTTGAAACGCGGGAAGCGGGACATGGGATTGGCAACTTCGTCGTCGCTGGCCCAGGATGGGCGGCGCGGGGTACTGGTGCCGGGCGAGGAGCCGGGCGGCCTGGCGATTTTTACTACTTCGATCGAGCGAATTTTCATAAAAGCCTCTATGGTGGAAATTATTTTTCGCCGGGTAAGGGGTCATGGCCTGGGTAGAGGTAGTGGTATTTTTGCGCTGCCCTGGGTTTGGGACAGCAGCGCGGCCAGCATGATTTCCAGCGTGTGGCGCCCCCGGTATGCAGGCGAACTGCCGGGCGCGTCGTGCCATATCATCTGAGCCAGTTCTCGAATAGCCGGAATGAGGTTTTCGCCGAAGGGCATGGCGTAGCCGCGTTCTTGCGGCGGCGGCACTTCGAGGGGCTGCCCTGACGGCTGCTCGGTCTTCCAGGCCAGGCAACTGCGATCGGTCAGCCAATAGCGTCCACCCGG
>CAXFTV010000007.1:0-2193 GCA_964005845.1 uncultured bacterium | reverse complement strand
GTCGGCGGGGCTGGGGCATACAGGGTTTACCGAAATGGCGAATTTCGCGCCGGCCCCCTGTCACAGACCACCTTTGATGATGTGGGGCTCGAAGCCGGCAAAGATTATTATTACAGTGTCGCCGCCCTCGATTTTGACTTGGATAGGGAGGGAATGCGCACAAATCCAATTCTCCTGATAGCCGAGCCACCACCGCGGATTCTTCAGGTCAAGCAGCTGTCCAGGCATCAAATCGCGCTTATATTTAATAGTTCTATGGATGTTTCTCATGAGGAGACATTCTTGTACAAGGCAGAAGATGGCCTTGGAATTCCCGCCTCTGTTTTTGCCGATAAAAATTCTCATCGAGTAGTGTTGAGTTTCGGCTCGGCGCTACCCGATTCCGGGGTAGTTGTCCTCCGGATCGGCGATTTGCGGAATCTCCGAGGTGCGCCTCTAGATGCCGATTCGCGACGGGTGGAACTCGAGCTGGAGTTCATGGGGGAACAAACTGGTATTGTCGGGGTGGAAGTGATCTCGGCAACTCGGGTCCTACTTGAATTCGAGCGCAAGGTCATGCTCCCAGCGGATTCGAAACGAACCTTTGCCTTTGAAAACAGTAGGATCCTGATGCGTCGAGTGCTACAGGCGGAGCTAAACAAGGTGCTGCTGGTGCTCGAAGAGGAAACGCCCCTGCTTGCCCTGGGGCAGCCCTACTGGATTCGAATCCGGGGTTTACTTGATGATAGGGGTAAACCTTTTGATGCCAGGGTTTCATTCAGCTATGCCGCGGAAGATTTGCATTCGCTTAAGGTCTTTCCAAATCCCTTTTTTCCCGGGCGTGGAGGGCTTGTATTTGCCGGGTTGACGCCGGAATCCAGGGTGGGCATCTACGATCTGGCAGGAAAACTGGTGCGCCAATTGATAGAAGAAAACAGCGATGGTGGGTTGCGGTGGGATGGCCTCAATAGTGCGGGCAGGCCCGTGCATACGGGGATGTATCTTTACCGCGTGGAAAATAAAACTCAGGTCCGTCGGGGCAAGTTTGTCCTGATCCGGAGGTAGTTTACTTATATTTTTCGGCCATTAAATGCACGAGCGAGGAGGTCGTTATGGTCAATATAGGAATTGTGGGAATCGGTTTTATGGGCGTTACTCATTTCAAGGCTATGAGGAAGGTCAAGGGGGGCCGCGTAACTGCTATCTGCACCCGTGACGAGAAGAAATTGCAAGGTGACTGGCGCGGAATTCAAGGCAATTTCGGCGCTAGCGGCGGGCGCCAGGATCTATCCGGTATCGCCCGTTATAGTAACCTGGAAGACCTGCTCGAAGATCCTCGGGTGGACCTGGTCGATATCTGCCTGCCCACCCCCATGCACACTGGATCTACCCTGCAGGCCCTGGAGGCGGGCAAGCACGTATTTCTGGAAAAGCCGATCGCCTTGCAGCTCTCAGATGCCGATCGCTTGATTGCAGCGGCTCAAAAGCGCAAGCTCTGCTTCATGGTCGCCCACGTTTTGCGTTTCATGCCCGAGTTCCGCTTGATTAAGGAGTTGGTTGTAAACAAAAAGTACGGGCGCATACAGGCGGCCCATTTCAAGCGAATAATTTCGCGCCCATCCTGGTGGGAGCCAAAGAGTTTGGTCGAAAATGGAGGACCCGCCATCGATTTGCACATTCACGACGCCGATTTTGTCCAGTACCTGTTCGGCATGCCCCAAGCCGTATCCTCAAACGGTTTTATGGAGCGCGGGCAAATGGTCCAATATCTGGATACCCACTACTACTACGATGGCAAGCCTCTGGCCATAGGTGCAGAAGGGGGCTGGCTAGCTCAATCGGGCTGCCCTTTTGAACATGGCTACGACGTTTATTTTGAAGATGCCACCATCAAGTACAATTCCTCCTGGGGAGAGCCTCCCGTACTGCTTAGTAAAGACGGCAAGAAACGCCGTCCCCGCCTGCCGGGAAAAGATGGTTTTGTCGGGGAATTGCAAGAGGCGGTTGACGCCGTGCGGGCCGGGAAGGTTGCAAAAGATCTCAGTGGGCAGAGCGCGCGCAATTCGCTTTTATTGTGCTTGCGGGAGATACAGTCCGTCCGCAGCGGACGAAAGGTGCGGGTTTGAGACCTTAAGCTGACGTGTACTTTATGTGCTCACAGAGGTCCAAGTCGATTGCTGAAATGAATGGGGTGCCTGGCGGTGCTGTGGGGGC
>CAXFTV010000006.1:0-5830 GCA_964005845.1 uncultured bacterium | reverse complement strand
TGGCGGGTGAATTCGCGGTGGCGCATCACTACGGCGACTATGTGCGCCCGCCCCAACCCACCGATCCGGTCTCGTCACTCCGCCAGCAGGCGGCGCAGGAATTTGGCGGCTAGGCCGATGGCCTCGTAGTCGCTGCAGTGGTTGCCCTTGCCTTCAAAGACGATGGACATATTGCCGTTGAAATTTACCTTGCGCAAAATTTCCATGACTCGTTCGTAGTCGATCCACTCCTCCCGGCCGCTGTCTATCTTGTAGATCTTGGCGCGCACGTAGGTGGCATGGGGTGCGGTTTGTTCCATGAACTCGTAGCAGTCCACTGC
The DNA here is from genome assembly GCA_964005845.1 of uncultured bacterium. GTDB lineage: Bacteria > Latescibacterota > UBA2968 > UBA8231 > UBA8231 > CAXFTV01. The sequence continues at coordinate 5,510 of CAXFTV010000006.1, read as the reverse complement.
CGGATCTCCTGTCCCGGTGGCTGAGGCACCCGGAGAGCCATGCCATTGGCCCGTGTCCAGGATGTAGGTGAAGTTTTCGCGCTCGACAGCGCGCAGGAGACGCAGGATGTCGTCGCCGGTGGGCGCCGTGGCCGGGGCGTGGTTGTGCAGACCGATCAACACGCCTTTGCCGGCGGCGTAGTCGGATACCTCCTGAAAGCTGCGGACCACGGTGTGCCACAGGGCATCGCGATTTTCGGATTCTGGCGGGATGGCGCCGCCGAAGTGGCGAATCATAGGCGCACCTGTGAAAGCCGCCAGGTCGATGCCCTTTTTGACCAGGGCGATGCGCTGGCGCAATTCGTCCGCATCCAGCGCCGTCCCCACGGTGGTTCCATCCGCACGCGACTCCACTCCCACGAAACCGGAGCCAACCCCCAGAAAACCGATGGGCAGCCCGCACCGCTGGCACAGGATTTTGAGACGGCGCAAATAGTTCGGGTCTGTGGAACGGAAACCCCGAAAGAGCTGGAAGTCGATGATGTCGAGTCGCAATCCGTGGATGAAGTGTACCAGTTCCTCGATATCGATCCAGTTGGCCGGATGGTCCTTCGGGGTCTGCGGCAGTTCTGCCGCTACCGGCAGCATGGCGTTGCACCCTAGCTTGATCATGGCAATCCTCTTTTGCGGCCGTTGAGTGCGGCGCGAAAAATGCACAAGTGCAGCTTTATTCGAGCCCGCGAATTTATGCCAGCTTCAGGGCCTCCCGAGGTTCCTCCAGCGGCGCCCGGCCACTCAAAGCGGCGCCAGTTTGAGGGCCCTGATCCGGTTGTTGTAATGATCCGTAATCAGCAGGATATCGTCGCCGTACAGGCACAATCCGTGCGGCTCGTTGAGCCGTGCCCGGGTGGCGGCGCCGCCATCGCCGCCGTCTCCCGCCGCCGCGCCACCGGCCACGGTATGCAAGGTGCCGTCGGGGGCGATGCGGCGCACCCGGTTGTTGCACGCGTCCGTGAAGTAGACCGTGCCATCGCGCCGCACCGCCACCCCGAAGGGGCGGTAGAGTCGCGCTGCGAGGGCCGCAGTGCCGTCGGGAGAAAAGCCTTTCTGGCCGCTACCGGCCAGGGTGGTGATAACGCCGTATATATCCACTTTGCGCACCACGTGCTGGGCGAGATCGGCAAAGTAGAGATTGCCCGCGGTATCGAAGCAAATGGAGGAGGGAATGCCGATGCGGGCGTCCAGGGCCGCTGCGCCATCGCCGGACCAGCCCTGGGTACCGGTGCCGGCCACGGTGCGAATGTGCTCGGTGGCCGCGTCGATGACGCGGATGCGGCCGCAGGAATCCCCCAGGTAGATATCGCCGCCGGGGCCACAGGTTACCGCGTGCGGCGCGTTTAGCGCGGCGTTGCGCGCCGCACCCCCGTCGCCCTGATCGGTGGCCTCGCCGGTGCCGGCGAGGGTGTGGATGCGGCCGCTGGCATCGATTCGCCGGATCCGATTGTTGAGGGTGTCGGCGATAATCACGCGGCCCTGGTCGTCCACTGTCAGACTGTAGGGATTCAAAAAATAAGCTGCGGTAGCCGGGCCGCCGTCGCCGCCAAAGGCGCGGCCGCCGGTGCCGGCCACGGTGCGGATGAAACCGCTGAGCGGATCGATGGCGCGGATGCGGTCGTGCACCATGTCGCAAAAGTAGATGTGGCCATCCGGGCCAACGCATATGCCCCGGGGGCAGCCCAGAAAGGCTCGATCCGCCGGGCCGCCGTCGTGAATGCTGCTGCCACCGGCCACCGTGGTGACGACGCCGCTGAGCGGATCGATGCGGCGCAGTCGTCCCGACGAGTCGCTGTAGAAGACCGTGCCGTCCGGGTCGGCCCAGATGCCGGATTCGATGCTGCTGCAGAGGGTCTCGGGCCCCGGTTCGCCCTCGCCGCCAAAGCCGGGCACCCCGGTGCCCGCCAGGGTCGTCACCACTCCGCTCTGGGCGTCTACCTTGCGCACTTTGCAACCCCGGGCCTCGCCCACGTAGATATTGTCGTGCACGTCTATGAAGATGGCGTCCGGGGCATGGGTACTGGCCTCGAGAGCCGGGCCGCCATCGCCATTTGAAGCGGCCTGGCCGGTGCCGAAAACGGTGCGAATAATCCCCGTTTCAGCATCGATTTTGCGGATCCGGTGGCAGCCGTTGTCGCATACGTAGAGGCTGCCTTGCGAATCGAGGGCCAGGTGTTCGGGGAAGTGCAGGGCCGCCTCGCTGGCGCGGCCGCCGTCGCCGTGAAAACCGGCAAAGGTGTAGGTGCTGCCGCTGTAGGGCCGACTCTGACCCTGTTCGAGCGGGTAGTGACGCGTGGTTTGACCGGCCACCAGGGAAATCATCCCACTGGTGGCGTCTACTTTGATTATTGTGCTATCCCACTTGCCGCAGACGTAGATATGGCCGGCGGCGTCCACCGCCACCCCGGTGGTGGTGTCGAACTCGGCTTCCAGGGCGTGCAAACCGACGCTGGCGCGGCCCATGCGGCCCTTGCCAGCTACCGTGGTGAGGATGCCGGTCTCGGCGTCGATGCGGCGGATGGTATTGGGGCCTTCATCGGGTCCGCGCGCGCCCAGCTGCGAAAAGAACAGGTTGCCCTGCCGGTCCAGGCAGAAGTCGTGCGGCGTGTAGACCCGTCCTTCCAGGGCGGGGCCGCCGTCGCCCGAGTTGCCGGGGACGCCGTCACCGGCAAAGGTGTGGAGGATGCCTTCCCGGTCGATACGCCAGATCCGGTGGCCCCTGATATCGGCGAAGACCAGGTCGCCATCGGGGCGTCGCACTACTCCCATGGGCCAGCCGATATCGGCCGTGGCGGCGGGGACGCCGTCGCGGTAGCCGACGCCGGCCACGGTGGCGATGGCGCCTGTTTCGAGGCGTGAAAAAAGGTCGATTAGTCGCATGTTTCAGCTCGTATCTGGTCGTTGCCAGGCGGGTGAGAAGTTTTGTGAAGAACGCGAATTGTCGGCGCTTTGCCCTCGCTAGGGCGGGGGTATTGACGGCAGCCTCGTTCCGGGTCGCAGCAAAATAAAGAATATCTCCAGTTCCTTCAAGAGTCTTTTTAAAAACGCCGGCCAGTGCAAAACACATCTCGTAAAACCCCTTGCCGCGAGCACAGGTATGCAGGTTAATGGAGTTGGCGTGCACTTTATGTCCATTGTCCTTTTCGGCCCGAGCCAGTATGTTTGGGGGAGAATTTGGCCGTTTTGCGCTCCTGCGCTAGAAAAGCCCTCGCATGCCCTGCTGAAGAAGGGCCCGCCAGCGCGCCATACGAGGGCTTTGGCGCCCATGCCGCCCGGCATTTGATCTGTGCCGGCGTCTGTTTGCGGTCCAGCGCCGCCGCGCCGCAGCCGGGAATGCAGAAAAAATAAAAAAGCCCCCCCAACAGGGAGATCGAAGAACATGGATCCTTGCGAAAAAGTAGCAATTGGCCGCACCGGCGTGCAGGTCACCCGTCTGGGTCTGGGCGGAGCGCCGCTGAGCGGTATGGTCCTGGCCGATGGCATCTACCAGGGCAGTGCCTACGACCAGTCTCTGAAAATTATTCAACGAGCCTACGATCTGGGCATTCGCTACTTCGACACCGCGCCGCTCTACGGAGAGGGCCGTAGCGAGATCCGCTACGGACGGGTGTTGGGCGGTCTGGAGCGGGCCAGCTTTTCAATTTCGACCAAGGTTTCCCGCCTGCTGATACCCGCCGACCCGGCCGCTCTCTCCCCTTATAGCGAAGACGGCCTGCCGCACTACAACATCCAGTTTGATTTCAGCCGCGACGGCATTCTGCGCTCGCTGGAGGAGAGTCTGGAACGGCTGCAATTCGAAGCAGTGGACGTGCTTTATCTGCACGACAGCGATTTTGCCGGCCAGCATGCGGACGAGGACTTCGCCGCCGGTCTGTCCACCCTGGTCGAACTGCGCCAGCAGGGCGTGGTCAAGGCCATTGGCATGGGTATGAACCAGTGGGAATTGAGCGGCCGCATGGTCGAGCGCTTCGAGCTGGATTTTATTCTCCTGGCCGGGCGCTACACCCTGCTCGAACAGAGTGCCCTGCCCGAGTTTTTGCCCCTGTGCCTCGAGCGCGGCGTGCGCCTGGCCATCGGCGGGCCCTACAACAGCGGCATTCTCGCCCGCGATCTGGACCAGCCGGTTTCCTTCGAATACCAGCCGGCGCCCCCGCACCTGATCGAGAAGGCGCGCCGTTTAAAAGCGGTGTGCGAGCGCCATCGGGTCGAACTCAGGGCGGCGGCGCTGCAGTTCCTCTTTGCCCATGCGGCGGTGGCCACGGTGGTTCCGGGTGCTGCCACGGTCGCCGAGCTGGAGGACAACGTGCGTATGATGCAGGTGGAAATACCGGCGGATCTATGGGCCGAATTGAAGAGCGAAAACCTGCTGCCCGCCGCCGCTCCGACGCCCTGAAGTGCTCTAGGCGGGGGCGCCAGGCGGCGTAGCGCGCGTCGCCGCCCCGCATGCTATAAACCAGCTTGCCAGAGGTAAGAGAAAATGGAAAATATTCTCGAACAAATTCCGCCTGCCGCCGCTGTTTACGCCGGCGCGGCGCGGCGCGATATCACGCCGCCGACCGGCATCTACTCGCGCATGTGGGGCGCCGCCACCCACGACGTGGCCGAGGGCGTGCACCGTCCCCTCAGCACGACCGTGCTGGCGCTGCGCCAACAGGAGTCGACGCCGCCCATGTTCCTGGTATCGCTGGATTGGGTAATCACTCGCGATGCCGAGGTGCTGGATATGTTCCGCCGTCCCCTGGAAGCCCTGTGCGGTGGGGATCCCGCCCGGGTAATCATTTCGCATACCCACACCCACGGGATCGGCTTTTTGTCGCTGTCGCGCCGCGAACTGCCCGGCGGTCACCTGATCGAACCCTACTTTAACCAGGTGGCAGAAGCGCTGGCGGCGGCGGCGGCAGAGGCGCTGGCCGCAGTCTGTCCCTGCACCCTGACCTGGGCCACGGGGCGCTGCAACCTGGCCGCCGAGCGCGACCTGCGCGATCCCGATCCCGCCGCCGAGCGCTATCTCTGCGGTTTTAATCCGGCGGGCACGGCCGACGACACCCTGCTGGTCGGCCGCATCAGCCGCGATGCCGGCGGCGGACCGCTGGCGACCCTGGTCAACTACGCCTGCCATCCGACCACGCTGGGGTGGGAAAACAAGCTTTCCTCGCCCGATTTTGTTGGGTCCATGCGCGCTTTGGTTGAAGAGTATACTGCGGGCAGCCCGTGCCTGTTTCTCCAGGGCGCCTCCGGGGAACTGGCGCCGCGCTACCAGTACGCGGGCGATCCCGCCCTGGCCGATCGCTATGGCCGCCAGCTTGGTCATGCGGTCCTGAGCACCCTGGAATCCATGCTGGAGCCACGGCAAAAGCTGGTCTATGAAGGGCCGGTAGAATCCGGTGCGCCCCTGGCGGTGTGGCGCCCCCGACCTTTTGAGCCGCCCTCCACCTTCAAGGCGCTGAACTGCGGTGCTGATTTGCCCCTCAAGTCCT
>CAXFTV010000005.1:0-12897 GCA_964005845.1 uncultured bacterium | reverse complement strand
TGGGGCACCCCCAGAATGTAGGAGCAGGCGATGAATTCGCCGCAGTCCCAGAACGATACGGTGGGCGCCAGCGTCTTCAGATAGAGAACCAGGGTAATGAGAAAAATCAGCACCCCTACTAAGCGGTGGCGCAATCCAAGAACGGGTGCAGCAGAGGTTGACTCAGTCATCCATTTTCAGCATTTGGTCAATCAGCTCCCTGAAGTTTTTTATTCTCAGGGGCTTGAGGATGATACCATTAAATCCATGGTCTTCGATTTCGGTCGATTCCACATAACCTGAAATTGCCAGTACGGGTATATCCGAGTACTGCTGGCGCAGGGCCTCGAGTAGTTCAAAGCCATCCATCTCGGGCATCTTTATATCGGTGATGACCAGATCCGGTGGATTATCCCCGACCAACTCCAGGCCTTCGCGGCCGTTGCCGGCTTCTAAGACCTCAAAGTAAGGCAGTGCTTTTACCACCAGAGTGCGGAAATCCGCTTCGTCGTCGACGATCAAAATGCGCGGGGCATTTTCCATCATTTTTTCTTCGAGGCGGCTTTTTAACTCATCCTGCGCTCCAATGCTCTTGCTTTCCATGAACTCCAGGAGGAACTCGAAACGCTTTTGCTTAATCTGGATCTGGTACTCCAAGGTGCGCACTCGACTTAAGTACTGGTTTTTTTCGATCCGGTAATCGCGCAGGTGTACGTTGTCGTTGATTAGCTTATCGGCAAGAATCTGGACGATATTTCGATAAATCCGACTGCTAATTTGTGTGTCGTTAAACATTAACTGGTCTAAAAGAGGCTTTTTAATAGTCAGGATTCTGGCTTTTTTTATCGCTTCTACAGTGGCTGAACGGGGTTGGCCGGTAATGACGCCCATTTCACCTACGGTGGTTACCGGAAGGATGGTGGCCACTCTGAGCCCCTCTGCTGTAACCACGCTCAATTGCCCAGTGAGCAGGATGTACATTTCATCGCTGGGCGTATCGCTCATGAAGATCCGTTCCCCTTCTTCCAGTAGGCCGTTCCGGCAGATACTCAGGAGCTGGCGCACCTGGCTGGGTGGCAGACCGTCGAAGATCGGGATTTTTTTGAGGAGCTGGGTCAGTAACTTCTGCGTCGCATGCGACATCGTGGACCTGGAGGGAAGCAGAGGTTCGAGATTTTCGAATAGCCAATAAAATCTAAGTTAAGAAATTATCACCATCTGACGCAATAAGCAGGTCCGCAAAGGCATGGGCATGGGTTTTAAAGGTTATCCTCGGCCCAGGTTGCGATAAGTCGGGCTACCTGGGCGGGGTGCTCAAGCTGAGGCGAGTGCCCGCATTGTTCGATAATATGAAGATTTGCATGCGGGATGTCCTCCTTAAATCGCAGGGCGGACAGGACTGGAATAATGCGATCCTCCCTGCCCCAGATGAGCAGGGTGGGACAGGTGATCTGGGAGAATTTTTTGACCACTTCCGGGTGTCCCGCGGGCAGAATATTTTGTGCCGCAGTTTTGTAGGCGTAAAATATATTGCTGGACTTTAAGATTTCAAGGGTGCTATTCTTCAGCTCCGGGGTGATCAAGCCCCGGTCGTAGAATGCGCGTTCAAAGGTTTTTTGGACCACCATGGAAACCAGTCCACTACGGAAGGCGAGCCAGTGGAAAAAAGGGTTGTTCATCAGGGTGCCCAACCAGCCCCCCAGTTCCCGGATATGACCAGGTAGTTGCTGGGGATACCCTGCGGCATCGATTAGGACCAGGCCGCGGGTGCGGCGTTGCAGTTGCGGAAATTGGAGTGCCATATAAAGGGCGATCCCGCCACCCAGGGAATTGCCAACGAGAATCACATCGTCCAGCCCTTGTTGCAGGATGAAGCGGCAAAGGTACTCGGCGTGCATGGGAGGCGAGTAGCGGTAGGGTACGGGCAAATGGTCCAGCAGGGGTTTGCTGCTGTGGCCAAAACCGATCAGATCGGGAGCTAAAAGGCGAAAGTGCCGGTCGAGATGAGGGCAAAGGGAAGACCAGGTTCCCTTGTGGTCGAACAGACCGTGGAGCAGGAGCAAGGTGGGAGAGCCGCTGGTGTTTTGGTTGTCCAGGTAGGCCAATTCCATATCTTTACCCGGGGCGCCGGGGAGGGGGAGCTTTGCTGTGTAGATAGCTGGATTGGCCACCTTTGAAAACTTTCTTGAAGCAATTTGAGGGCGTTGACAGCCATCGCCTGGCCGCCCCGGTCCTTCCGCTCGGCTTTGCCAGGGCCGGGATTGCTGTGATGGTATTGCATCATCACCGGATTTTGGGTAATCCAGATGGGGGCGGACTGCTGAGCATTGATCTGCTCGACCGAGTTTGCCGTCTCTGGTAAATTTGTTTAAACAAGCCGCAGCAGTCGGTTGCGGCAGCACAGCTGGCGATTTCCTCGATGCCGGGCGCAGGTAAAGCGCTACACTGCTGATTATAATCAGCCAGTTGCTATTGAGCAATATACCGTCTTGCTTTTCTAATGGGGTATGGGCTTCATTTTTTTTATATTTTAGCAGAGCATTCCGAGCATTGTTAGGCCGGGATGAAAGATAAAAACTCACAAACCGAATTTGATTCGAGTCGCAAGTGAAAAAGGTGCTTAGAATGAGCCAGATGCTCTCATCCTCCAGTGAGATGCGCAGTGCTGGCCTAGTAGAGAAAGAAATCGAACCCGAGCTGGTCGTTCCCAGTCCGAACGAAACCGAGGTTTTTAATTTTGGTCCAGACCTGGAAAAAGTTCTGCGCAATCACCGGGAAGGGCCCGTTTTCCCAGGCGCTTCGAGCGGGATTCCCGCACGGGGACACGGCACTGGGAGAGCGGTAGCCGAACAGAGTTCCTTTCCCTCAGAGGATCCTCTTGCCGCGGCCATAAGGCCCGCGGCGGATGCTGCTGCAGAATCTAGTGTAGGAACTGGGGCACCGCCCGCGCCGGTGCTTTGCGACGATGCAATTGCGCGCGACTACCAGGCCCTGGTCGAAGCGGCGCGCCAGATTTTTGCCGGGGCCGCGAAGGGCAGGGGGCCGGATAGTGAACCCATTATCGCGTCGGTGTGTCAAAGTTATAAGCAGCTCTTGGCTAGTGAGGGGCTAGTGGCCGAAACAGTGCGGCATCGGCGCGATTTCCGCGCCTGGCCGGAGCGGGCGGCCAATGTGGCGGTGCTCTCCATGCGCTTGGGCGTAGAGATGGAGCTCGATGAGCGCAAATGTCTGGTCCTGGGACTGTGCGGCTTGATGCACGATGTCGGCATGCTGAAGATCCCGTCCACAGTGCTTGAAAGCTCTGTCATCAATTCGGCACAACTCAAGATTCTGCGTCAACATCCGCTTGAATCAAAAAAGATAATAGAGGGTTTCGGCGATTCTTTTGCCTGGATCGGCAAGATCGTAGTTCAGATACACGAGCGGTGGGACGGCAGCGGTTATCCATATGGTCTGAAGGGTCGTCAATTGCACGAGCTAGCCGGTATTCTGGGGTTGGCCGATGCCTACGAAGCCATGGTGCACCCCCGTCCAGATCGCAAGGCGCAGCCCCTCTACAACGCCTTGAAACAGATTATCGACCAGAACAATACCCAGTTCCAGCGCGCGCTCGTCAAAATGCTGCTCAGAGTTGTTTCGATTTTTCCCCTGGGCAGTCTCGTGCGGCTCAACAGTGGTGCAATAGGGCGGGTGATCGGCACGCGCATGTCCCACCCGACCCGGCCGACCTTGGAAATCCTCATAGATTCCCGCGGTCAGCCGCAGGCGGAAGCGAAATTGGTCGACCTCAATGGCGAACCATTCCTCAATATCGTGGATCCCGCCATAGAAGAAAGCGTTCTGGATGCGTGAGGCTTCCCGCTTTTGCAGCCCTTTGGAAATTTGCCGCAAGGGTTCTTTGCAGGCGTTTTAAGTTGGCGGCTAAACTCTGTGGCGCTCGACGAAATCAGGATTGAGATTCAGACCCAGACCAGGCCGCTCACTCATGGCGATGTGACCATTTTTAACCTGGAAGGCAGGGGTGTACAGGGCAGACCAGATTTGTTCGTTTTCGCTGGCAGGGCAGGAGGAAACGATGAGCCCATTGGGCACGGCCGCCAGCAGGTGACAGTTTAGATCGGGGTACTGGGCGCCGTGGGGGGCTATGGGGGTGTGAAAAGCCTGTGCCAGGGCGGCGAGTCGCAGGCCGCCGGTAAACCCGCCTCCTGCCAGGATATCGGTCTGCACTACCTGAAGGGCACCCTCTTCGAGAAGTTTTCTGACGCCGTAGAGGGTGCCCTCGCCCTCGCCGCCGACGACCAGGGAGCTGGTGGCCGCCTGGACCCTGCGCATGTAGTGGGCTTCGTCGTCCTGCCGCACTGGTTCTTCTATCCAGTAAAGCTGGTAGGGTTCCAGGCGACGGACGGTCTCTATGGCTTCGTCGCCGTCCCAGGCGTGGTGTACATCAATCATCAATTTCCTGTCCATGCCGATCAATTCGCGGGAGCAGCGCACCCGCTCGACCACGGCGGCGGGATTTTCGGCCAGATACATGTGGATTTTTATGGCGTCGTAGCCCAGGTCGGCGAATCCTTTGACCTTGGCCGCAATGCCCTCGGGGGACTGGTCCGGGGCACTGATGTAGCCGGCGCCGTCGGCGTAGGCAGGCACGGCGTCGCGGTAGCCCCCGAGAAGGCGCCAGACGGGTTGTCCGCAGGCCTTGCCGTAGAGATCCCACAGGGCCACATCCAATGCCCCTATAGAGGTCATGGCGCCGCGTCCAGGGCCGCGCCAAACCGCTTCGTACATCTGTTCCCATAGCTGCGAAATTTGGCGCGGGTCACGGCCGCAAAGGAGGGGCGCCAGATGGCGTTCAATCACCTGGGGGTCGCCGCCGCGGCCCATGCCCTGCAGCCCCTCGTCGGTGTGGATGAGAACGATGCTCCACTCCCGATTTGATGCTCTTTCGGGGGGGCCTATGGGACGTCTTATAATCAGGTTTTCTACCTTGGTGATACGCATGGGAATCTCCTCTAAAGACCAGTGATGTGGCGGATATTCTGGGGCACTTTGCGCAGCCAGGCCAGGTGGGCCAGGGCGTTGTCGCCACCGGCGTAGCGCTCCATAAGCTGCGTTTTCTCCCCCTCGGTCGCCTGTAGTAGCTCCATAAAACGATCGCAGACAAGATCTACTTCGGCATCGCTCATCTCAATGGCGTCGATCATAATATAGCCCTCTTCCACGTGGTGGGCCCGCAGTCTTATCGAAGGGGTCCCATCGGCCAGGGCGCGAGAAAGGGCCTCGGCGCTGAGGCCGGCTTGCAGGGGATCTACATCCATGCGGGCGCGGCTGAAGGGGTTGCCATTCGGGTCCGGCTCCACGCTCATCTTTATGCCGCCGATGTCCTCCAGACGAGCGATGATGTGGAACATCTTGCGGTCCTGCTCGGCCCGCCACGCTTCCACGTCCATGCCCATGCGGTGTTCAAGCGCGGCCAGCGCCCCCAGAATTCCCTCTTTGCCGACTTTCATCGGTCGTCCGATGCCCCGGTTCTGGAGCACCACGGCCTGCACCAGATCGCGGCGTCCACAGACGATTCCCGCGGTAGTACCCGAAAGGTACTTGTGGCCGCTGCAAATGGCCAGATCCACTCCGGCGGCGATGATCTGGGGTATTTGAAAGGACTGTGCGGCGCCGTCCACAACCACCGGCACGCCGCGTTCGTGGGCGATGGCCACGGTCTGTTCCAGGGGAATGCAACCGTGGCGGATGGTGTGGTGCGAGACCACGAAGACGACGGCGGCGCTGCGTTCGCTGAGGGCGTGTTCCAGGTGGCTTTCCGAAGCGCCGTTGACGGTGCCGATTTCGACCACGCGGGCGCCCGCCAGGCGAATAGTCTGGGTCAGGGGGGCACCAAAGTTGACGGCGTGTCCCTTTTGCAGTACCACTTCGTCGGGCATGCCCGCGGAGTCGGGGAGCTGGGCTATTTTGCCGAGGTCGCTACCGCTCATACAGGCGGCTACGCCCAGGGTGATTCCGGCAGCGCTGCAGGCGGTCACGCAGCCCCACTCGGCCCCGGTAGCTGTGGCGATGATCTGGCCGGCGCGCTCCTGGAGTTCGTCCAGGTCAAAGAAGCAGGGCAGGGCTGCGTTCACCTGGGTGGCGATTTCGGGGAGTACGGCGGCCCCGGAGAGATGGGTCATTTTGCCGCAGGCGTTGACGATCCGGGAGAGCTGGTATTTTTCGTAGAGATCCATTGTAATCCTTTCGTCGTCGGCTTGTGTGTAGGGCATAAAAATCGAGCAGTATGGTGCAGGTTTGGGGATTGTATCCCAGCTGTTTTATGCAGCGCTGAAGTGCTCCTTCCCGATTTTCCTGCCCCGATAAAATGCCCGCGAGATCCGATTTTTCTTATCTTTATGCGGCGATCTTGCAAAATGTCGTCTAAGAAAAAATTCCTCTCCATTCCTTGCCCAATCTAAGGCTGCAAAGGCCGCCAAAAGCCGGATTGCGGTTACCGGGCCCAGGGACAGGGCTTAGCGAGAGATTCAAGAATATAAAGTACATCGGCTTCCGCGGGCCATCGTTTTGGCAGAAGTTTTTTTGCCGGAGGCTTTCATCTTCACAGAGGAGCAAGCGGCATGATAAATTTCCCCCGTTCGACCTTTACCTGGAAAAGCAAGCCCTTCGAGCCGGATCCGCACTACCGCTACAGTGGTGGTTTTGTGGGCAAACCAGGACAAGCTTACCACGTCCGTTTTAATCTGGAGGCCAGTTGCGAGGTGCGCGACGTGGCAAGCGGACAGGTGAGCGAACTGTTTCTGGGGGCTCCTTGTCGTTCCGAATACACTATTGCAAAGCGGAATTTATTTCAGCTTCCAAGTGGCGAGTGGCGCATGGCCTTTAGCCGCAAACGCGGGTTGGGCATTGCCAGGCGGCCGAGCGATGAGGTTGAAGAAATAGCGGCGGTGGAGTTGGATGGAAAGTTTCCAGCGTACAAAATCGATATTCGTTCGTTCGCCGAGACCGAGGAATTAAACGAAGTGGGCGCCATTATCGAAGCGACGCTGAACAATGATTTAATCAATGCGCGTTCCACTTACCGCGACGCTGCCCGCGGCCTGGAGATTGCGGTGGAATATCCGGCTAATATTATCAATCTCAACGAGGCCGATGGGGAATTCCAAATTTGTACCGGTCCGGTTCTGCTGCCGGATCTGGCGACCTGGGATGGCTGCGATGTACAGCGGGTTTTTGTGGCCCATGTAGCCATCTCCCGGTTCGACCGGGTGGAATTCATTCTGCGCCGGGAGGTCGAGGTCGCCGAGGGCGAAAGAGAATGGCTGGACAAAGCGCGGGGCCGCGATCGCCTGGAATTGCACGATCCCGAAAACCCACCACCGGGGTATCCGCCCTCGCGGCCCCGTCCAACGGTGTATAATGAGCTCTGGGATCTGGAGGCGACCAACGTGGTACTGCGCACCGGCAATGGTTAGAAAGCGCTTTCGGGCAGGCGTTTAATAAGGGGAAAAGCCTGAAGATCCGACCATAAAGGCAACGCGGTCCGCAGGTCGTATGCGCGCCGGGGCTCAGCCCACACCTGCCGACTTGCCTACGCTACTTGTGCTCGCGCCGCAAACAAATTTTAAGACCGGGATCTAAGAGTGTCCTGAGACCCGCGAAAGTGGCAAGTTGGTTGCCCTTTTACCAGCCTATTGCGTAGCCATCGCGCCGCGGGTCCGAGCCGCCGATGAGTGCTTTAGAGGCAGGGTCGATCAGGATGGCCTGGGCGCTGCCCGGCCCTTCCCAAGGGCCCAGGATCTGGAGTTCGTGGCCCCTTTGGGCCAGCCCCTGGCGAACCTCTGCGGCAAAGCGGCCTTCCAGCTGCAGGAGATTTTCACAAGTATGCGGCACCGTCGACTCCATCGGGTTTTGCAGACTGCGCCAGCGCGGCGCTTCGACCGCCTCCTGTGGCGTCATGCCGAAATCGATAATGTGGGTGAGCAGCTGGAGGTTGGTCTGCACCTGGGTATCGGCTCCGGGGGTGCCGCAGATCAGGAAAGGCTCGCCATTCCGGGTGACGATTACCGGGTTCATAGTGTGGCGCACGCGCTTGCCGGGCATCAGACAGTTGGGATGGCCCTCGTCCAGGTGCCAGTAGGTCATGCGGTTGTTGAGTAGAATGCCGGTATCGGCGGCAATGAGGTTCGAGCCGAAACCGGATTGGATACTCTGCAGGACGCAGACCGCATTGCCCTGGCCGTCGGCGACGCAAAAACAGGTGGTGTCCTCAACCGATTCGGGGAGGCCGGCCGGAACGTCCGTGGCGGCGCGTTGCAAATCGATGCGGCCTGCCTGCCGAGCGGCGTAGTCTTTGGCTAGCAGACCTTGTAGTGGGGTGTCGATCCAGTCGGGGTCCGCCACGTATTTTTCCCGATCGGCGAAGGCCAGTTTCTTGGCCTCTACCATCAGGTGGATGCTCTGCGGGGTGTTGCAACCCATGGCGCGGAGGTCGAAGCCCTCGACCACGTTGAGTTCCTGCAGCAAGATATGGCCGCTGGAATTGGGGGGCATCTCATAGACCTCGAAGCCGCGGTAGTTAACCTGAATTGGGTCGACCCAGTGGGCGTGGTGAGAGGCCAGATCCTGGGCGCTCAACAAACCGCCGCGCTCGTGGCTGAAGGCGGCAATGGCAGCACCAATTTCGCCTTCGTAGAGAGCGCTGCGGCCCGCGGCGGCGATTTTTCCCAAGGTCTTACCCAGGTCCTTCTGGTAGAGCAATTCGCCCGCTTCGAGGGGCTGGCCGGCGCGGGTGAATACGGCGCGGGTGAAAGGGTCGGCGGCAAAATCGGCATTTTGCCCTTTGAGGGCCGTGGCTAATTTGTAGCTCACGGGGAAACCGTTTTCGCACAGGGATACAGCGGGGGCGAAAACCTGCTCCAGGGCCAGCGTTCCGTAGCGCTCGTGGGCCAGTAACCAGCCGTCGACCAGACCTGGAATGGAGACGCTGCGGATGCCTTTCATGGGAATGCCCCCATCTTCCAGGTAGCACTCACGGGTGGCTGCTTGGGGTGCCGCACCGGTGGCGTTGACTCCTGTCACCGCGCCGCTATCCGCCTGGTAGATCAGCAGGAAACCATCGCCGCCCACCCCGGAAGAATGGGGTTCGACTACGCCCAGTGCGGCGGCGGTTGCAATGGCCGCATCGATGGCATTGCCGCCGCCCATCAAGATCTGGATCCCGGCCTGGGAGGCCAGGGGGTGCCCAGAGGTCACCATGCCATTGCATCCCATCACATCCGGACGAAACGAAGAGTATTGCATGCCGTGTGGTGATGGCATTTAAGCTGCTCCTCTTCGGTGCCAGATCTCTTTGAGCCTGGGCACCAGAATAGCCGTTTCCCGATCGTGAATTTCGCCCTGCCACCCATTGTTTTCAGCGGCGTTGGAACGCGCTGCCGAAGCCTGAATGATTTCGGGCAGATCCAGAGCGTGAAAGCGAACGCTGAAATACCCGTCATCGCACAGCTCAATTTCGCGGAACCCCAGGGGAAAGCCGATAAGGCAGGCCGTGTCGACGATGAGAAAATCGCGGTAGGTGCGGATGCGGTTGCGGTGTCGGTGCCCGGCGAAGACCGCCACAATCGCCGGGTGTTCGCACACCGTGGCGAGCAGGCGATCGGCGTTTTGCACCATGCCGGCTCCCGCTTCGTAGCCGGGCAGCATCCAGCTGTGCAAAACCAGAATCAGGGCGCAGCGCTGCTCCCAGGCTCGGGTGGCGGCCTGGCGGAGCGCCTGGTCGAGTTCATCGGTCCACACGCCGCTGCCCTCTTCGATGGGGTCGCACTGGTGATAGATATGGCTCAGAGCCAGGTGCAGGTGTGGTGCCGCTTCGACTATGGTTAGCGGTTGGGGCAGGGGAAACTGTTTTTGAAAGTCTGCAAAGGAGCCTTGCTGGGCATCGGCATCGTGATTGCCGGGTATACAGTAAAACGGGGCTTCAAAGCCGGCAAAAACTTCGGCGACTTCGCCAATGGAGCGCAGAAAAGTTTCCCGGGGCAGTTCGAACGACGAACCGCCGCAGAGCAGATCGCCGCCGTGCACGATGAAATCGGGTTGCAGGGCATTGACGGCGGGTACCACGGCCTCCATGACCGGGCGGCCCCTGGTCAACATCTTTGGGGCGCCGTAATCTTTGGGTGCATCGGGGTAGTAATGGCTATCGGTTACAAATACAAAGCGAGTGGACATATTAGCTCCAGCGTTTGTGGGAAGATTTATCTGAGGGAGAATAAGATATTGTGCCACAAGTGTCCAGGAGCGCTGGGCCGCGCCAAATTGGCGGCCGCTGGAAAGGGATTTGCGCCGCGCCATTTTTTGGTGCCGGGCCGCCCCGTACCCGAATCGATCTCCCCACCGGACCGAATATCTGAAATTGCCCTGTCTCGATCAGCCTGCAAAACGCAGTAAGAGCCCTATTTTCGGGCGGCTTCAGACCCGGGCCTCAGCAGCAGTCGTCGGGCCATTCCCGGATTCCGCGGATTTACCGACCAGTGGCGAAGGCGCTACAACAATTATTGACCTGGGGCTTGCCAGGGACAAGTTTTTGCGCCTTAGTTCTGCCCTATTGGAGCGGATTTATCCTTGGTGCTGTACGGGGCGGCGCAGGTGCAACATGCGCAGGACCCAGGACACGGCCAGGGCGGAAAGGAGGTGTTTCAGGGTGTGGCCGCTGAGCAAGTTGCCAAGGGCGAAGATCGGCCCATCGAGCATTTCGAGAACTTTGGCCACGGCGTAAAAGCCCACGACGCCCCATAGGTCCCCGGTGCGGGTATAGCGCGCCGGGAAGAGCAGAATGATAAGGGGGATGAGCAGCATGGGGCCGAGCTGTACCACCAGATAGAGGCGCAAATCGCCCGCCCCCTTCATTTCGCTCAGATTCCAGTAGATCACGCTGTTGAGCCCCAGGATGGCCAGGGGCAATAGCAGGGCGAGGCCGACCTTGAGGTTAATGCGCTCGGCAATCACCGCCGCCAAGAAAGACACGAAGACCAGGCTTAGGGGCAGGCGGTCCCAGGCCAGACGGCCGTTGTCGGGAGCCAGGTGGTAGTAAGTCGATCCCATGCTAGTGAGCACAATCCCGGCGAAAAAGAGGGCATAGGGCACGAGCTCGGACTTTTCGACGAATCTCTCTCCTTTTTGCAGCTTGAATTGGCGCCAAACAAAGGCCAGTCCCAGGGTGCCGATCAGCAGAAAAGGCAGATTGGAAATGACATCAAAAAAATTGGGGATGCCCAGGAGCATGCGCCGATCGGCAAAATTGTGATATTCGGGATCCTGGGGCATGGGTGGCAGGAGCAGGGCGACCACCAGAAGGGCCAGGGCCAGGCCGGTGATGATGAGCAAACGGGTAGGCCTATTCATTGCGTATCCTGTATATGCGTAGAGGGATCAATTGGCGCCCGTTGAATTCCATGGCGTTCGAGATCGCGCCTTCAACTCCAGGCGCTGCGCAGGCGATCAATCCAGTTAGCGTGCATTATTCGGGTGATTTCGGCATCGCCATAACCACGCTCCGAGAGTAGGGCGGGGATTTTGTTCAGATCGGCTATGGTTTGCAGATCCGCCGGGCTTTGCTCCCTGCCGTAGCCGCCGTCCAGGTCGGTGCCGAGGGCGGCGTGCTTGGCGCTGCCGGTTAGCTGGCAGATGTGGTCTATGTGGTCCACCACGGTTGCGAGGGTGATGCTGGAATTGTCCATGGCCTCCCTGTCCCACAGGGGGGAGAGCATCCACACGTCCATAGCTGTGCCTATGACGCCGCCTCGCGCCGCCAGGGCCTTGATCTGGTCGTCGTCGAGCTGGCGGTCGTGGTCGCACAGGGCGCGGCAGCCATTGTGGGTAGCCACCAGGGGGCCGCCAAATATCTCCAGGGCCTCCCAGAATGCGCCCTCGGCCATGTGGCTCAGATCCAGGATTATGCCCGCTTTTTCCAGTGCTCTGAGCAGGGGGATTCCGCGTTGGGTCAGCCCGCCCGGAGCCTGAGTGCCATGGGAGTAGGCACTGATGCCGTAGTGAACCAGGCTCACCACGCGCAGACCTTGATCCCACCATTCGCCTACTTGCTCGGGGGCGACGATCGGGTCGGCGCCCTCCATGGTGAGGACAAAACCCAGGGGCGTCGAAACGGGGTCTTTGTCCCAGGCCGCCAGATGTTCGTCCAACTCTGCGCAGTTGCGCACCTGGCGCAGGAAGCCGCGGGCTTCCATCAACTGGTAGTAGGCCAGTTCGCCCCTGGCTTTGGCATAGGCGATGTCCTGGGTGCGGGCGCCGGCAAAGCGCTTGCCCATAGAAGCCAGCCGGCAGTGCACCGTGACAAAGAAGAGACCGATGCCACCCTGGCGCAACTCGGCAAAGTTTACCACCCCGGCACCGCGTCCCTTCTGACCCATGCCGGCTTCGTCGGCGCGGATCTTGGCGATGGGCTGGGTCAGGTCCCGGTTCCAGTCGAGCGCATTGTGGGCGATGTCCAGGTGGGAATCGATGATCAGCATGTGGAAGTCCTTTCGCGGCAGGGCTAGTTGTACTCCGGCCACAGGATGGTGCCGTCGAGATGGCCAAAGCGCTTTTTGAGTAGCTGCAGATGTTCGGCGGGGAGAGGGGGACCGAGGATGGCAGCTGTGCTCTCGAGCAGATGATCGGGGTTGCCGGTTCCCACCAGCAGGGTGTGGATGCGATCCTGGGCAGCGGCAAAGCGGTAGGCTGCAGCGGCAAAGCTGCGGACCGGTCCGCGCAGAAGGAAGTCCAGGTTTTCTGCGTCCAGGTCGAGTTGATCGAGCAGTTGGTGCAGCGCCTGGGGGTCGGTGAATGCAGCGCGTGCCGCGCACATGCCGAGCACGCCTAGATCGCGTTCTTGCGCCAGGGGGAAGGTGCGGCGTTCGG
>CAXFTV010000004.1:0-3869 GCA_964005845.1 uncultured bacterium | reverse complement strand
CTGCAGCGCCAGGTCCTTTTTGGGGAATCCGATATAGGCCGCCCCAAAGTCGAAGCTGCGAAGGAGCGCCTGCTGGACTTAAATCCAGGTATTTCGGTAAATGCCCATTACCTAATGCTCAGGTCCGAAAATATTATGGACATCATCCAGGACTATGATATTATCGTCAATGGGTGTGATAATTTTCCCACGCGGTATCTGGTCAACGATGCTGCCGTGTTGGCGGAAAAGCCCGTCGTGGATGGCAGCATCTTTCGCTTTGAAGGTATGGCGACCGTCTACGTCCCCGGTGAGGGGGCATGCTATCGGTGTCGCTACCCCGAACCACCGCCCCCAGGCGAGGTGCCCAGTTGTGCCGAGGGGGGGGTGTTGGGCGTGCTTCCGGGAATCGTCGGCGTAATGCAGGCAACTGAGGTTATCAAATTAATCCTCGGCGAAGGCGATCCCCTGGTCGGCCGCATGCTGGCCTACGATGCCATGGATATGAAGTTTCGCGAGTTTAAGCAACGACGGGATCCCGGCTGTCCGGTGTGTGGGGATAATCCTTCTGTAACCGAATTGATCGACTATGACCAGTTCTGCGGGCTTCCCTCCCACAGTGAGGCAGCGGGCTGATCGGTCGGTTTCCTCAGAGATATTCACACGGGCGCTGATCGATTTGATCAGTGCCCGTTTTTTTTAGGGAGGAGAAATGGAGGACGCTCAACGGGCAGATCTTTTACTGAAACTTGAGCAAAATGACGATGGCGATCCGATATTCAACTGGGAGGAAATATTTGGCAATGTCCACCCGGTGGAGATTGAGATTGGGATTGGCAAGGGGCGCTTTTTGATCGAAGCTGCGCAAAATCATTCACAGGTAAACTATGTCGGTATTGAACGGGCTGCTAAATATTTGCGCCTGGCCCAGGCCAGAAGCCTCAGACGGGATTTAAAAAATATTCGTCTAGTCCGGGCAGATGCCCAGGACTTTATCGAGTTTTTTGTCCCCGTAGATTCCGTGAGTGCAATTCATCTGTACTTTCCCGACCCCTGGCCAAAAAAGAGGCACCACAAACGCCGCCTTTTTAATGAAAATTTCCTCGCTGAGGTGGAGCGGATCCTCGAGATTGGGGGGATATTGTGGCTGGCCACCGACCATCGGGAATATTTTTTAACTATTCTCGAGTTGCTTGAGGAAAGCAGCTGTCTTCGTGAAATCGACCTGAAGTGGCCTGCGGTAAAGACCAACTACGAGGAAAAGTACATTGGCCAGGGGAAGGTGATTCATCGCAAAATATTGGAGAAAATTGACAATAGATGATTTGTTGAACAAGGCTCGCGTTCACACTGATTGCTATTTATTATGCTGGGGAAAATTAATCGTGGTGGCTGTAAAAAAAGGATTTGCTCGTCCCAAAAATACGACTTGACACCAAGTTGTTTCATTCCTATCATTCAGAACCCCCAAATATTTTTTTCTGCATTGAATTTGGGCTGGCCCCTGGTGGCCAGAATAAGTAAATAGACGACGAGAGCTGGTTTTTGGTACCCTAAACTCCCAAAGGATGTACTGAGATGGCTCGTCTCGAAGAATTGACGCCTGGGGCTTTTCTAAAAGGGCTCCTCCCCGACAGGTTGGTCACGGTCGTCAACACCAAGTGGTACGGCTCGACAGCTGTCGAGTTGACTTTCAAAGATGCTGCAGGAAGCCCCGGTAACTTTTTGCTCTACCGGGACCGCGAACCTGCACTGGAGATCGTTTCCGCTCCTTCCCCCTGGAGTTTTGATGCGGACGGAGAGGTGCTGAAACTCGTCTCCGAAGCCTACCGTATACATTTTGCCTACAGTGCCGATTTGCAGACGGCGGATTCCGTCGAAGCCGGCAGCGCGCACGAGTTTGCTGCTGCGCCCGCAATTCTCAATCCCGGTTTTGTAAAAGAACAACTCATCTTGCAGGAGAGGCTCCTCGCCCGCAAAGCAACAGGTGCGGCAAGGGAACGCGAGACGTGGGGAACCGGAGAAGAGGCTGGAATCCGTGGCGTCGAGACTTTTTTTGTCGAGGCTATCAACCTGCTTGATGGCCAGATTAGTGTGCGCGAGCCCGGGCGCTATGAGATGACCCAACTTCCGGCTTCGCTTGCCGATCTGGGCCGTTCTTCAAGCTTTGATAAAAGGGATCTCCAGCGCTATAGCTATTTTACCTTCGATGCAGATAAAACCAGCTCGCCCAACAGGCCTGCGGCCGAACTGATTTTTCCGGGACATCCCCTCATAAAGGCAACTGTTGAATTGGTGCTGGAACACTATCAGAGCGTGCTGAGGCAGGGAGCCATCCTAATAGACCCAGGTGATGATAGCGACGAGCTAAGAGCGCTTTTCTATTTGGAACACCAGGTGGAGGAAGTAGGTGACTGCTCTAGTTTGGATGCCGTAATTTCCCGGCAATTGCAATGCGTCTCCATCGATGTCCAAGGACGAATTCAAATGGCCGGGAAAGCTCCATATCTCAATTATCGGCCACCTGGTGAAGAAGATATGGCCTTGGTGGGGGCTTTGCGGGATGAGCCCTGGATTGGTGCAGATCTCGAAGATAAAGTGCTCGCATTTGCCGTTTCCCAGATCGTGCCTCGCCATCTAGAACAAGTAAGACATCGGCAGAAGGAATTGACTGCCCGGGCAATGGCCGCTTTGAGGAATAGGGTAAGGGAAGAAATCAAAGAGAGTCAGGACGCGGCAGGTCAAAGTGATTTGCCAGGCCCTGCTAGATGTCCATCCATGGATGAATTTGAATCCCAGTTGCAGCAGCACATGCAGGATCTTGAGGAAAAACGGCAAGTTTTCCCACTTTCGCCTGTGGCTATCGGTGGGGCCCTTGTAGTGCCGGCTGGTTTGCTGGCGCAATTGAAAACCTGGCGTGGAGGGGAGAGAAAGGAAGTCGTTGCTGACGCCGGACCCGACAATGGAGATATTGAGGATGTCGCCCAACAACCACAAGCAGGTTTTCCTGGGGACGACATAGAGCAACAGATGCCGGGGATTGGTGCCCCTGGCCAGGAAAAAACCGGGGACCAGGATGAACCCGTGGGGCTTCGTGGGAAGGAAATTCAGTGGCGGGAGATCATTGAGCACATTCGGCATGAAGAAGAACCGGAAGCTCTAGCAGGCCAAGAGGATCTACAAGAACTGCTACCGGCCCAGGAAAATCAGGGCGATGATGGATCGGCGCTGTTTTCTCTCGTTCCAGATTTGGTTCCGGCCGAGGATTCGGGGAGTGAACAGATCGGGCGTGAATCAATTGGAAAGCGGCCCTACGGGTTGGGCAAGAAGCATCTCACAGGTATCCCAGCCGACTTGCAGGAAGAATGGCAAATCCATGCCGAGCGTCTACGAGAATTAAATCTTGATATTCCCCAAGATACGCCCCTGGTAAAGCGCAATGAACTGGATGGCGGTCTTGCCCTTTGGATACCCTCAGGCAAGTTTTTTATGGGGGCTAAAAGGGGTAATAAAGATGAAAAGCCGGTTCGATCTGTACAGCTGGACGGATTCTATTTGGATATCTGTCTGGTGACCAATGAACAGTATGCCAGATTTGTGCGCGCTACGGGTTTGCAGGATTGGAAGCCGCCGACTGGCTATGCGGACCATCCCGTCGTTGGGGTGAACTGGGCTAATGCCAAGGCTTATTGTGATTGGGCGGGGAAGCGCTTGCCCACCGAAGCCGAGTGGGAGAAGGGGGCAAGGGGAACAGACCATAGGGATTATCCCTGGGGAAAGGATTACGCAATAGGTAATGCAAATGCCCTGGGAGCTGGATACTCCAGCACTGCTCCGGTCGGCATTTTTCCCTCTGGGAAAAGTCCCTATGGAGCTCTGGATATGGCGGG
>CAXFTV010000003.1:0-8040 GCA_964005845.1 uncultured bacterium | reverse complement strand
TTGAGGTGTAGGCGCTGGCCGGCGGTGGTCAGGGGGCGCGTCACCAGGCCCCCGGCATTTTCCAGTGCGTCGAGCGAGACGAAGCGGTCGCGCGGCAGCACCGCCAGGCCGATGCGGTGCTGCCACTCGTCGTACCCCCGTGCAGGATTGCGCGATCCCGTGTAGTAGATCCACAACTCGTCGCCCCTGTCGACGAAGAAGGGATTGGCGCAGATATTGTAGTCGGCGTCCCAGGCATCCTCGGCGCCCAGAGGCAGGAAGACCTGGCGTTCGGCGGTGCGTCCGTAGTGGCGTCCATCGCGGCTGTGGGCGAGCTGAATCTCGACGCGCTTGAAGTCCTTCCAGTTGTAGACCCGCAGGGGCGCGATCCACATGCCCTGGTAGGGCAATGGATGCATGTCGTAGAGTTGGGTGTCGGGGGCATCGTCTCCATCGGCGCAGAGCACGACGCGCGGCTGGCTCCAGTGGCGCAAATCGTCGCTCTCCAGCATGGCGCGCGCCCGCTTGCCGCCGATAAAGGCTTTGGTGTGCCAGACGTAGCGGGCCAATTGGGCGTCGAATAAAAGGGAGTTGGTATCGCCCAGGCCGATCTGCTGGCCGCGATATCCTGCGGCCTGGTGTCTGCTCATGTAGGCCAGCGGCTCCGGCTCCTTGGTCCAGTGCAGGCCGTCGGGCGAGGTGGCCAGATGGAAGGTGCCCTTGGCCTTGCCGCGCGGCACGCGGGTGATCATCAGGGCCTTGTAGCGCCGCTGCGGATCGGGTTCGTCGGCTTCGAGGAAGAGGCTGTGCACCTGCATTTCCGCGCCGATGATATTGTTGGCCGTCGAGCCCTGCCAGGCATAGAGGCCCAGCTCGGGTTTGCGCCATTCCAGACCGTCGGCGGAAGTGGCGCAGAGCAGGGCTTCCTTTGCCTGGCGCCCGTCGGCGAGAGGGAATTGTCCCTGGTTGGTGCGATACCACATGCGCAGTTGACCACTCTCGGGGTCGCGCAGCACCGGGCCGATGATGCTGCCGCGGCGGCCTTCCCACGGGCGGTCGGGCACGATGAGCGGGTTGGCCTCGGATTTGCGCGGCTGGTGCACGGTGCGGCGCAAGTTCCAGGACGAGGCCAAAAGGTAATCGTCGATCAGGAGCTGGCGCTCAGTGCCCGGGTCCAGAGGCTGGTCGGCCGCATCCACCGGGAAGAGGCTGTGTGCGTCCCCGACTACGGCGTAGTCGTCCCCGTCGCGGGGAAAGGTCAGATCGGCACTGCGATCGACGAAGGGAGGAGGAGGTGGGCGGTCTTTGGGCATGGTTGCCTTCTCGTCTATGGAAAGGGGGTAGAGAACCACTGACCCTATCAGCGCGCTTTAAACTAATTCGTCCCCGGTCTCTTGACAAGTTCGTCCGGCGGCAGGGGGTCGTTCCGGCTTTTGCAGGGGGTAGAGATAATTGCCGCTGGGGTCGCACCTGCGGCACGCTTCGCAGAGGAGGGCATTTCCCGCGGCCGCTCAGTTCTTGCTGCGCGCAACGCGGTCGGCGGAGTTCAATACTCCCTAGCCGAGGCCGTCGAGAGCCGGTAGCGGTGCGGTTTCCCTCAGGGTCTAGAGCAAAGCTGCGCCGCACCGTCTAACGGGCCGCGCCTCCCACGTTTCCTCTGGCTGGTCTACTACATAGGTTGCTCCGACTGCCGTGGGGAAGATCAGCACGCCCTCTTGCTCAACCACGTCTACCTGCTCCATTGAGTCGAAGTGACACACGCGCAGAGGGCCGTCCCCTGGCCGCACCAGTTTGCAGAGGCGTCCGGCCTCGCTGGTGAGGGCCAGGTAAGCTACCTCGCCGACCAGCAGGAACGCGCCCGTGGTCCGTAAGCGGGCGAAGCAGGCGGTGCGCTCGAGGTGCACCGGGGCCACGCGAATGTGGCCGGTGTAGCTTTGCACCAGGGTTTCGTTAATCGCGATCGGCCAGCCCAAAAAGTGCATGAATATGAGGTGGCTGTGGCCGCTGTCCCGCGGGTAGGTTTGGCAGCCGTTCTCATGCAAGATGGATTGCGTATGGCGGGCGAAAATATCGAGCGGGTCGTGCCCTAGTCGCACCCAGGCGATCGACAGCATCACCAGGTCGTCCCACAGGTAATAGGGCGTGATTCAAGGTACTCGGCGGCGATAAGGTGCCGGTTTTTCGCGACGAATGCCTGCAGTTCCGGCGTCTGCGCCGCCGGCCTGCACCGGGGCTATCAAAGGTCTAGGTATAGCTTTATATTTTACCTGTTCTCAGGTAGGCGGGTTGAGCAGGGTGGGTGTCTTTGCATTCCCGGGGTACCTTTTCACGGCCTTTGCTCCGGCTGGGGGCCGATGTCGACCAGCGGCGTTTGGACAGCGGGTCGCAAATCGGTTCCCTTGTTACGGGGTAACGCAAGGAGGGATTATAGCATGAGTACTTTTGCTCTTTGGGCCTTTGGCGATGCCCATGTTGGCACCGATCTCAAACGCGATCGCCAGAGTCTGGCCGCCGCCTTGCGCACGGTAGAGCGGGGTGGCGATGAAGGGGGGCCGCCCTGCAAATGGGATATTGCCATCGATATCGGCGATATGTCGGGGGGGCAGGCGGTGCCCGACGATGTGGAAGGGGCGGAGGTGGTGCGGCAGTTCGGGGTCTTAGAGGAGCATCGGCGCGAGGATATTTATAGCGTTTGCGGCAATCACGATCGCAGCGGCCTGGATGAGCCGCAGGCCTGGTGGTGGCGCAAATGGGTCGATCCAACGGGTGAGCAGGGCCAGTTTTCCGGGGTGGATGCAGCCAGACGGCCCTACCCGATCGAAGGGACCTGGGAGCGCTATTCCTTCAAGGTGGGCAATATCCTCTTCCTGCTGATGAGCGATATCAACGAGCCTTCACAGAGGGTCGGCCGCGGCGATCTCGGCGGCAATCCGGCCGGGGTGGTTTCGGCGCAGACCTTTGCGTGGTGGAGGGAGATGGTCGCAGCTCATCCGGCGCACCTCATTGTTTCGGTGCATCACTATATGCTAAAGGATACGACGGTGGCATCGGGCGATTGGGAGGGGATGCGAAAGGACGAGGATGGAAATTGGCAAAGTTATTACCACGGCTACAAACCGCAGGGCGCCCCGATCGGTGCATCGTATCTGTACTTCGTCGGCAGTCGGCCCGATTCAGGCGCTTTTGAGAATTATTTGCAAGCCCATCCGGGAGCGGTCGATTTGTGGCTAGGCGG
This sequence comes from uncultured bacterium, assembly GCA_964005845.1. Taxonomy (GTDB): domain Bacteria; phylum Latescibacterota; class UBA2968; order UBA8231; family UBA8231; genus CAXFTV01. The sequence continues at coordinate 4,826 of CAXFTV010000003.1, read as the reverse complement.
GCATACGCACACGCATCCGGACGATCTCTTTGGCGGCAAATCGCATATTGAGACCCGGTGGGGCGGCACCCATTTCGTCAATGTCGCCTGTTTGAGTCGCTACCACGGCCCGGCCAACGTGCCCAAGAGCCGGCTCTTCACTTTTGCCGAAGGCAGCGACGAGGTGCGGGTGCAGTGCTATATGCACACCGGCGAATTCTTGCCCCAGGGCTGGTACGGGGCCGCTGAGCGGGTATTGAAGCTGACTCGGCCCTTTAGCTGGACGGAGCCGGAGAGTCCTTGAAGTTGCAGCAAAATTCCAAAGCGCCGGGTCAGTACGGCACTCAGGCGCAGCGGACGGCGCCATCGAGGCCGTAGAGGCGAGCCAGCAAAGCTATTGCCCGGATCCTATTTCAGCCATACGCCCCCCTCTCGTGCCGCCCCAGCATCCGCTGCAGGCGGGCTCCTGCTCCCTCCCACACGTGCTCGGGCATGCGGTAGTCGATGAAGGGCCACAGTTTCTGCGCGACAAAGCGCTTGCTGTAGGTCACCCCGCCCAGGTAGCGCACCCGGTCGGAGTAGTTCGGGGCGCCGCGGTGCCAGACCTGGTTGTTGAAAATGTAGGCATCGCCGGCCCGGGCCAGAATGGGCACCGGACCCCGGCCATCGAAGCTTGGCTGGTCCGGGTCGTTGGGCCGGCGGCCGGCGTAGTGGCTGCCCGGCACTACTTCGGTCGGACCGTATTTGACGGCGTCGACGTCCGTTAGCGGCGTGAAAAGCTGCATCACCATCACCGGCATGACCATGCGCGGGTCGTGGCGTTCGATTTCGTCGTTGAGGGGGAAATGCACCAGATCATCCAGGTGCCAGCCGCCGTTCCGGCTGCCCGGTTCGGCCGGCTCGGTGCGCAGCGCATTTTGCGCCAGCATGTGGCAGTCCGCCCCCAACACCGCCTCGGCCAGACTGGCGAAGGGCTCGCGCACGATCAGATCGCGAAAGGCGGTGTCGTATTCGAACATCCGCATCAGGCTGATACTGTGGATCTGATGGCGGTCCTCCGCGTGCATAGCCGGGTCGGCCCACATGCGCTCCATCGCGCCGCGCAATGCCTCGACCTCGTCCGCCTCGAGCGTCGGGCCTAGATAGGCGTAGCCTTCGCGGTTGAACTCTGCAATGATCTCCTGGGTGCGCTCGGGAGAATAGGGCTCGCCCTTGCGGATTGGACTGGACATGAACAGGCTCCTTTATACTTGTTTCCTGAAGCAGAAAAGATGTAGATTATAGCAAAATAACTCTAGGGGAAATTCGTTTGAACGAAAAGGGAAAAAACGATTGGCGCAGCGAAGGTGTGCGCATCATTCCCGCTGATCAGCTCGATACCAATACCCCCCAGACGCCGGGTATGCAACGCGCCGCCGCCATCAACCAGGCCATGGCCGGGGCCAAAAAGATCTGGGCCGGCACCGTCGATATCGAAGCCAAAGCCAAAACCGGCGCCCACCACCACGGCGCGCTCGAGAGCGTTATCTACGTGGTCAAAGGCCGAGCCCGGATGCGCTGGGGCGAAAAACTCGAATACGTTGCCGAGGCCGGGCCGGGCGATTTTATCTTCGTGCCGCCCTACGTACCGCATCAGGAGATCAACGCCAGCGACGAAGAACCGCTCTCCTGCGTGCTGGTGCGCTCCGACCAGGAGCCGGTGGTAGTCAATCTGGATATCGATCCGGTTGAAAAACCCGAGACCACCCATTGGATTGGGCCCAACCACCCCGCTCCCATAGAATAGTATGGTTCACAGCCCTGACAAAGTCCTCGGAGATGCGGGCCGCCCATATTGTGCACGCCGGTGCGAGGGCCTGCCGGATGCCGACTCGCGGCCTCAGTATGGTAGAGATTATAAAAGCCCTTTCGGGTGGATGGGGCAAGTGGTGCGGGTGCTTTTGCGCGGTTCCCGAACCCGGTTGCTGGCACCCAAAGTTGCGCTTGGCATCGATTCCAAGCCATCCAGTGTTCGCGCTCACACCCTTGCAAGCCCTCCTGGCCTCGGGATCTTCCAGCATCTTTGGCAATTGCACAGATTAGATACCCGAGCCGCAGCTCTCTGCTGACGCAGGTTCGCGGGGAGGATCGCATCCATATGGGCTTCTCTTTTGCCAGCCTCTGCAGGGGACTGAAGATAGCCGGTCTGGAAATCGCCGCTGCGACGATGACGCGGTTGATCTCCCTCCCCGTTTTTGTCAGCACTGGTCGAAGTCCGTCCGTCCCAAGCGCGCTGCAGGTCAAGGGCCGGTTTAATTGCACCCCGGAACAGGGACCCAGCGACCACTGTCACCGTTGACAGGTATCCGCTCTGGGCGCTATTCTTTAAACCCCAAGCGGTCGGTCCACTTTTGCGCGTGCCTCTCAGGGGTGGCGATAGGCCAGGATTTTCCCCCGCGAGCGCATATCGAATCGAGCGCTTAAGCTATTTTCGGCCCAGGATATCCCTCTATGAAATAAGCCAATGGCTCCGTGTCACTACAGCAATAGAAGCCCGACCTGCGGGACACACTCCAAGAGTACCAGGACAATGTTAGGGCAGGAAGCTGGCGGGACCGAGATCCCGCCAGGATTTTTCCCCGCGAGCAGAGCGCTTTTGTGCTTGCTATTGCCATGCCTCCTGGCAACTCAGGTCTGGGCGCAGGAAGCTGGCATCGCGCCGGCGGGATCTCCTTCGGTATCGGTAAACCCCTGGCCCGGTTCCGCTCGGGGGGCAGTGAGCATCACTTTTGACGACGCCTACCTTTCGCACGCCGAAGTGGCGGCTCCCCTGCTGGAGTTACATGGCTATCGGGGTACATTCTACCTGATCGTGGATCGTCTGTTAGAGCGGGGGAAATACCGACGGACAAATCCCTCGGCAACTTTGTATCAGTGGCGGACCATGGCCTCCAAGGGGCACGAAATAGCGAGTCATACGCTGTCCCATTCCGCCTTGGATTCTCTCGGAACCGGCGACTTGGAGGAGGAGTTGCGCGCCTCGAAGCGGACGCTCGAGGGAATGTTCGGAGTTCCAGTCGAGAGTCTTTCGTATCCTTTTGCCCAGGCTAATGCGCTCACTATTGAAAGTGCGCGGGCCGTGTACGAGACGGGTCGACTGGGGCCTGGTACTGCCGCAGAGCCAGCTTTCAACGATCCGGGAGAGGTCGATTTGTTGAAAGTGAGGTCTCTTTTTCTGTGCTCGGGTGAGCCGGCGGACCTGTGGAACGGTGCCGTGGACAGTACCCTGGCCGGCAGGGGATGGTTGGTCGAAACGCTTCACCCCATCGACGAGCCTGGCTATTGCAGAATAAATGAGTACGATTTCTCCAGACATATCCGCTATCTGGCTCAGCTTGGCGAGAGTGCGTGGGTCGCACCTATAGGAGAAGTCGGCGAACGCATCCGCACCTGGCGAAGAACGGTAGTCCAGGTTGTAAAAAGTACCGATCAAATGCACGAACTTGCCATGAGTGGTAGCGAGGGCAGCGGGTTTACCTGGCGAGTATTCGTGGAGATCCCGCACCCGGAAGAGTGGATCGCGGTAGATGAGATGGGGATGGATTTGGCGATCATCAGGGAGGAAAATGGGCTCGGATTTGAATGGCCCGATCACGTCGATAGGGTAGTGCTGCGGAACAGGACACTCCTTAATACAGAACCGGTGATCGCGATGACACAACCGCGGCAAGAACTAAGTGTCGAGCAAGGGGAAGATGTCTTCCTTGCCTGGGAGGGGGAAAATTCAGATAGGGGCGGGGAGATAAGCGTCGTTTTGGCCTGGGATACAGATGAGGACATCGACAACGGCTTCATCCAATTCAGCTTTGAGCAGCCAATAAGCGGCTCTATCTACTGGAATGTGCCGCGTATAGCGGCGGGTGTTTATTACCTGTTGGCCATCATTACCGAAGGCAATGGGGCAAGCAGTTACGGCTATGCGCCGGGCTCAGTGCAGGTAAACCCCGTGGCCGTGGATGCTTCGAGTCCCTTCGAACCGGTCTATAGCGGCGAGCCGATTTTGCCGATGGAACTCTTCGTAATCGGTGCTACAGTGGACGGCGAGCCGCTGGCAGCGGCTGATGAAATTGCCGTTATGGATGGCGTCAAGGTGGTTGGACATGCCGTTCTCGAAGGACCTATCTCAATAGTTTTGCCCATTGCGGCATCGACGGCCGAACCGGGGACAGAGAATGGGTTTGTAGCGGGCAATGCCATTTCGTTCCGCATCTGGGATGACAGTGCCGGGAGAGAGGTCGCGGACGTGGGCGCGGAGTGGCGAGATTTGAATACGTTTGAAAATGTCCCGGCCCCGGTATTCGCCAGTCGAGGTCAGGCAATACTGACCTTGGCGGGGAGTGGCCAGATTACCCCGGGGTGTACAGGCGACTTTGATGGAAATAACATTGTCAATATCATCGATTTTTTAGCGTTTGCCGATCGCTTTGGCACGGTCGTCGGCTATCCGGGGTATGAGCCGGCATTCGACTTAAAGCAAGATGGTCGCGTGGATTTTGAGGATTTCTTCCGCTTTGTCGACGCATTTGGCACCGAATGTACCGAAGGGGGCGAAATTTTGGAAAATGATCGCGACCATTAAAGTGGTTTTTGGCTCATTGCCGCGGTGCCCTGAGGGCCATTGCCATTTCCTCCCGATGAAGCGATTCTCTTCAAGATGGCGAATAGGGGCTCAAGGCCGTTTCGCTCCAAGGGAGGCGCTGTCAAACCCCGAGTTGGAAGGTCGCTCTAAGCAAGAAATGTCCTTGCCGCTGTCTCCCCGCTGTTCCAGGATGGCCAGGACGGCAGCGTGATCGCTGGGCCAGCGCACG
>CAXFTV010000002.1:0-4034 GCA_964005845.1 uncultured bacterium | reverse complement strand
TCGCCGCATGCCGGCGACCCGATGACGGCCGGGGATCTGCACCGCATCCTGAGGGCTTCGGAAGAAGCGGGCCTGCAGCGTTTTCTATTTCACAACCACGAGCATTTGACCGCGGCCGAGTGGTGCGTGATTTCGCGTTTGTGCGGTAGCGAGTGGGTCGAGGACGAAAACGGCTACTGGCCGCCCAATTCTCCCAAACCCAGCAGCCATTAAAAGGAGACGGATATGGCCACAGTAAAAATTCCGGTGCGCTGGTACGGCGGTGCCGGTTACTACGAGGACCAGCACGACGAGGATGGGAATTGTTACGGCGATCTGGAGCTGGAGCTGGAGCGCACGGCTTTTATGATCGTGGACAGCGACTGCGGCAGTGGCAACCCCTACGTGGAGGAGGGCATTGCGCCGGCCCTGGCCGCGGCGCGCCAAATCGGCATGAAAGTGATCTACATCCACAACGATTTTTCCCTGTGCGATGAGCCCGGCAGTATCAAGCGCGAGATCCACGGCACGCGCTGGGGCAATCCGGGTGCAAAGGACCAGCCGCCGCCCTCGCGGGCTCCGGTCAAACCCAACTACTCACCTTCGATCCAGCCGCTGGCTCATGAGCCGGATTTCCCCAAACACGAGTGGTCGGGATTCCACAATACCCACGTGGATTACCACCTGCGCTGTTACGACATCAAAAACCTGATTTCGGTGGGTTTCAGTCAGCGCTCTTGTCTCTACTTTACGCTGGCCGGTGCCGTAGAGCACAATTATCGGGTGGTCATGCTGCGCGATTGCACCCATTCGGGCGAGTATCCCGATACTGTCGACGAAAGTCTGCCGGAAGGGGGGTGGCTGCGCAAGATCATGCTGCGCAACTTTGAGCACGTGATCGGCTATACTTCCAGTTCGCCCGAGTTTGTGGAGGCGTGCAAGACCCCTGGAGGGCCTTCTTAGCAGGGCAACGCTTTTTTTCGCTAAGAAGCCGGACCGGTCGAGTTGTCCGCGGATTTTTTTTCCGCGGCGCTTTCTATGGCCTGGTGGGACTGGGCGCAGTAGTCTGCATCGGTTTCAAAACCGACGAAGTCCATCCCCAGTTCCACGCAGGCCACGGCGGTGTGCCCGATGCCCAGGAATGGATCCAGCACCTGCCGGGTGCGTTCCAGACCGTGGAGCTGAATGCACATTTGGGGGATCTTCACCGGAAAGACCGCCGGGTGAGGCCGGTCCTTGGAGCGGTTCTGGATGGTTTTATAAGGCACGAACCAGGTGTTGCCGCGGCACCTGCGGTCGGCCTTGGCACCGTTCCAGCGGTTCACATTGCTCTTGTCCTGGTACTCCACTCCGATCGCCAGCCGGTCCAGGGAGACATTGCCTGCTTTGGTCAGGTGGAAGATGTACTCGTGGGCGTCGTTGACAAAGCGGTTGCTGTTGATCGGTTTGTAGTGACCCACCGAGACATTGCCGCTGATGCCGGGGTAGCGGCCCACGTCTTCCTTCTGAATGGCGATGGACTTGATCCAGTGAATGACATTCTGCAGGGAGAAGTACTGGCGCAGTTCGAAGAGGACTTCGAAAGGTCCCCAGGGATCCGAGGGTTTGCCACCTATATTGAGAAAGATCGAACCCTCGTCGCTCAAGACCTCGCTGACGATGCGGCCCCATTCGCCCATCCAGCCAATATAGTCGGTGCGTCCCATGGTGTCGTCGTAGCGCTCGTAGCGGGTGCCGAGGTTGTAGGGCGGCGAGGTGACTACGACGTCGATTGATCCCTTTTTCAGCTTTTCCACCATGCCGGCTATGCAATCCATATTGTGCACGGTAAAGCTGTTGTCGTCGTGCCGAACGCTATAAGAAGGGGTGGAAAGGGCGCTTGAGCTCATCTTTTACCATCCGATTGCATAGCCGTCGCGGCGTGGATCGGCACCGCCCATGAAGGCTCCGGAGTCCGGGTCGACCATGATGCCCTGACCGCCCCCCACTCCGGCGGACCAGTCGCCCAGGCGGTTGAACTGGTGGCCGCGGCGCTCCAGTTCGACCAGTACCGCATCGGGGATGCGCGTTTCCACGTTGACTACGCATCCCGATTCGGTAGCGGTGAGGCGCGGTGCTTCAATGGCGGCCTGGACATTCATATTGTGATCCAGGACGTTCATTATCATCTGTGGCGTGGTCTGCAAAATGCCGTGGCTTCCCGGGGTGCCGATCAGCAGGCGCAGACCGTCCGCATCCCAGATCTGGGCCGGTGAGACGCACATTTCGTTCTTTTTGGATGGCCCGATGGCATTGGGGCTCTGAGGCTCCAGGTCGAACCAGTTCATGAAGTTGTTGAGGGCTATGCCGGTGCCGGGTACCACCATGGCCGAGCCAAAACCGCTGCCCAGACTCTGGGTGACGGCCACGGCGTTGCCCTGGGCGTCAATGGTGTCGAAATGGGTGGTGCACTCGGTTTTCATCCAGGCATATGGGTCCCCGGCCACCACTTCGCCGGGCATCTTGTTCGCGGTGTAGAGGGCGCCGCCGGTGGGTTGGGCGCGGTCGCCGATGAGGGCGCGGCGCTGGGCCGCGAACTCCTTGGAGAGCAGGCCTGCGGTCGGCGGATTTTCAATCGCGGTATATTCGGCGCGGTCGGCGGTGGCGAGTTTGGCGGCCTCGATGAAGTAATGCAGGGTATCCACGGTGTTGTGGCCCAGCGCCGCTACATCAAAGCCCTCCATGATGTTGAGGGTTTCCAGGTATTGCACCGCCTGGCAGGGGGGCGCCGGGGCGTAGACTTTGTAGCCGCGGTAGTCGATGCTGGCCGGATCGAGCCAGACGGGTGCGAAGTTTTTCAGATCCTCGTGGGTGAGCAGACCGCCGGTCTCGGCCATGTAGGCGACCATTTTATCGGCGATATGACCCTGGTAGAATACCTCGGGGCCAGCAGCTGCGAGGCTGCGGAAGGTTGCGGCCAGGTCCGGTTGTTTGAGAATATCACCGGGCCGGGGAGCATGGCCCTCGTGCAGGTAGGTTGCGGCGCCGGTGGCGTAGCGGCGCAGCGTCGGGGCGCAACCGCTGAAGAAGGCGTTGCCTTTTACGGTGAGGGCAAAGCCCTGTTCGGCGTGTTCGATGGCTGGAGCAAAGACGGTAGCCGCGTCCATGCTGCCGTAGCGACGCAGGGCCTCGAGCCAGCCGCCGCAGGCACCGGGAACCAGCGGCGAGAGCGGGCCGTGGGTCTTTTTTTCCGGACTGTCGTAGAGATCGAGGTCGGTGGCGGCTGGGGTGAGACCAACGTAGTCGAGGATCTTGTGCTCGTTTTTGGCGGCGCTGTAAATGTGCATATAGCCCACCCCGCCGATGCCGGACATGAAGGGTTCGACAACGTTGAGGGCGGCGGCTGTGGCTATGGCTGCATCGATGGCGTTGCCGCCCTGCATGAGGATGCGCAGCCCGGCCAGAGAGGCCAGGGGGTGGGCGGCGGCAATCATGCCGCGGGTACCCGTGGGAGTGGCGCGGTGGATGGTGCCGCTGGGGGAAAAGGCCATCGGATAAAACTCCTTTCGGAAATATTCGGGTGTGGGCAAAATCATAAGAGAATCCAGTCCGGCCGTCAAGCGTATTAAACGCAGTTGCAGGTGAAATTTTTTTTCCCGAGGCCGGGGATCTCGCAATGCCCCGGCCGCCACTTGCCGCTGCGGACCAGTCATCCAGGTATTAGACAGCACTTCTGCTTTGGATTAGTTTTTGCGGGTCCAAAGCAAAGGCGCCAAGGGGGGCGAGCATCACAGCAGGGAATTGCGGCGAATCGGGGTGGCAACGGCGAATCTAATGACTGCGCCTTCGGCATGCGGCCCTTCCCACTCTATAGCGGTTCCGGGGGAGCGATTTTTTGGTGCATAGGGCGCACCTCAATTAAATTGAAATGAGACCGCGGCGGGCGGACAAATTTATATTACAGGTGAGAGCCACATAAATTGAGAGCTGCAATTTTTTCCAGGCGACCGCACCGGCCCTGGATGGCGTTCGTGGGCGCCCTATTAACTCTGGCTGCCGGCGCTGGCTACTGGCTC
>CAXFTV010000001.1:0-6432 GCA_964005845.1 uncultured bacterium | reverse complement strand
GGTATTTGCCAATGGCTAACTTTCCGGCGCCGGCTCTATTCCCCCCGTGCCAGGGCGGCCAGAGTGGCCGCCAATTCATCGGGATCTATAGATTTTTTTTGCAGCGGATAGTGCTCCATGGCGAGAAAGGTTTCGCGAAATCCCGAACCGCTCAAAAGAGCGACTACAGCGGCGTGCGGATCGACAACTTCCAGCGCTAGCAATTTGTTCAACCCCGCCAGGCAGGCCCCCGCTGAAGGCTCGGCGTAGACTCCCTCGCAGTGCCCCGCCTGGCGCGCCGCTGAAAGTGCTTCCCCATCGGTGACCGAAACGAAAAACCCCGCGGAAGCGCGCACTGCCTCGAGCGCATCCATACCATCGGGCGGATAGGCGTGGGCCAGCTTGACCAGGATCGAAGGCGGCAACTCGTCGAAGGGCAAGGCCAGCACTTCCTCCCAGTCCCTCAGATCGCGCTCGAATGCCACTTCCAGGGCGTTGTGGGTGTGCGGCACTACGCCGATCATTCTCGGCACAGAGGAGATTTCGCCCAATTCCTTAAGGTCGCAAAAACCCCGCCAGATACCGGCGATAGTGCCACCGCCTCCCACCGGCACCACGACCCACTCCGGTGCCCGGCCCAGATCTTCCACCATTTCATAAGCTATTGTTTTGTTGCCTTCGCTCTGGTAGGGATTGGAGCGCCGCGCCGTGGTGCTGAGATAGAGTCCCTGCTCGCGGCATGCGCTCATGACCTGTTCGACCACCGGATCGATCTCGCCGCGCACCTCCACCAGCTGCGCACCCAGAGCGTACATGGGATAGAGCCGCGGCAATGGGGTACCTTCGGTCATGACCACTATACTGCGCATGCCAGCACGAGCCGCCAGGGCGGCATTGGAGATCCCGGCACTGCCCGTTGAGACCACCACCGAAACCCCGGCACCAATGGCGCGGCCGTGATTGATGGCCACCGCCAGCGAACGGTCCTTGTGCGAACCAGTGGGATTGCGCGTCTCGTCTTTTAGATATACCGGACGCCCCGCGTGTGCCCGACTGCGCAGCAGCGGCGTGCCCCCTTCTCCAAGTGTGGTAATCCGCTCCGGGTCGGCTAGCGGCAATAAGCGCCAGTAGCGCCACATATTGCCGCTAAAGCGATCATCGCGGCCCACATCGCCGTAATCATAGCGAAAGCTGAGCGGCCCGGCGCAGCTGCTGCAGGAAGAGGCGGCGAGATCATCCTGGACCCTGGCGCAGAGCGCGCAGACAGCCTGATAATGGCTCATCTAGCCTAGTCCCCCTCTGTTTTCAGAAGCGCCATATCGAAATCCGTCCGCTGCAGCTTCAGGTCGCGCCAGTAGTACTTCAGATCATCGGCTGTCCATCCTTCATAGGCCTCCTCCCAGGTCATCAGGCCAACGTGCGGTTCTAGGGACTTTTCTTCGACCGGCAGAGACAATGGCTGATAGCGGTAATCGCACGATAGGCGGATGCGATCCTGCGTTTTGTTGGGCAGAGACCGATGCACGGTCTGGCTATGGAAAATCACCACATCCCCTGTTTGCAGGTCGCCTTCGACCCATTCCCTCTCGACGCCGTCGAGAATAACGGTCCGACCTCCGGCCCCGACAGCATCGCGCACCGGCAATATATCCCCTTTGTGGGTAGCCCGCATCACGCTGAGCCCCCCCAGTTCCCTGGGACAATCGCCCAGGGCGAACCAGCAGGTATAAGTGGCCTTGGTACCCTGGACATAGATAAAGTCCTGATGCGGCGGGGTGTGCACCGCGTCCTTGTGCGGCGCCATCAGGCGGGCGATATTGCGCGGATGGACGAAAACGCTCTCGCCGAAAAGTTTTTCAAACAGGCCCACGATGGCGGGGTGATGCGCCAGACGGTGAAATTCCTCCAGGCGATACACCGCCTGGTAAGCGGCCAGATCGGCCCCGTTGCTGGCATAACTTTCAACCTGGTCGATCGCCTTATCGGCTACGCCGTCCAGCAACTCCGTCCCCGGCGCAAGCCAACCTCTTTGAGCGAAGATTTGCAGCACTAAACGGCGCAGCTCGATTACCGCATCTCTGGGAAGCAGGCCGCGAAAACAGGCAAAGCCATCCTCGTCTACCTGGCGGCGCAGGGCTTCGGCATCTTCGAGCAGGGGGCTGGCATCCTGGTATTCTAAGATTCTTTCCATTGGAACTCCCGCTGATTTCACTGTAGTTTTTTTATCACATTATATGTTTTAAATTACCCTCTGTCCAGAAAGCGAAAACGCCTTTACCGGCATTGCGGCCGCCAAGTATGAAAGCAAAAAATTACAGCCGTATTTTGACCCTGGATCCCAGCACCGCCCCTGAGGGCACCTACTTCGACTCGGGGACCCCCGATCGGGCGGCCGAAAATCGCTATTTCCCCGGCTGGTACAACGATATGACGCCCTGGGGTTACCGCAATCAGGAATCTCATTTGCGGGTAGCTTTCGATGCGGCCATCGGCGCCAGGGTCATCGAGTGGAAGCAGATGCACCTGCGCTACCTGCTCAATACCGACCCCTTCTGCAGCGATGTGCGCATCAGGGCAAGACTGTGCACCCCCACCGCCGCATGTGTCCAATACCACGACATCCCCGACTGCACCGAAGCGCGCCTGGGCATTGTGCTGCGCTACTGCGACGCTCCCGCCTTCGACGACGCAGCCGTACGGCTGCTGGTAATGGACGAGAACTTCAGCGAGATCTGGTCCATCGACGCCGCATCCCCCGGCCTGGGACATACCTTTGGCGCCCAGTTCTTCGATGTCGACGGTGAGGGCCGCGACGAGGTTCTGGCCTCCTACCAGCTGCTCTTGCCCGAGGGCGCTCCCCTGTGGCTCATGGAGGCAAACAAAGATATTGCCGGGCGGCCCGGCGCCCGCCAAATCGACTTCGCCATCATCGGCGATTTTGCCGGCGATGCCGAACTGGACCCAACTCTCTTCGTCTGTTCGGGGGGTATCTACGTGGTCGACGGCCGCAGCGGTCGCACCCGGGCACCCCACCGCAGCGCCAGGGCATCGTTTCGCTGCCCGGTTGGCGCCAATTCTAAATGCTGCCCCGGGCAATCCCAAGCGCGAAAAATTTTCCGCCCTCGCTCACTGCACCTCGGAGACCTTTACCGCCCGCCCGCCTTCCCGATAGGATAGGCGTCCCGCCTCGATCACAGCTATCGCTTCAATCATATCGTTCATAGAATCGTCAACTGCGCCGGTGAGAACCATTTTCTTGACGAGTTTGAGAATATTGGCGGCGCCGTACGGGAAATACCAATCGTTGATGACATTGTGGGCCAGGATGCCGCCTTCGGGCCCGAAGGCGGCGACGTGAATCGAGCAGTGCCACGACTGACCGGCCGGGTGCAAAGTGACGCCAGCCGAGGGTCTGTCTTCGCGCTCGCTCCATGCCAGGTGCATCATGCCCATCTCACCGGGACCAGAGGCGTGAACCTGGCTGATGCCATTGCCGAATACCGCCTGCGCCAAACTTATAGCGTGGACCAAACCGGCGACATTTCCACCGCTGCCATTGCTGATGGTGCCGCTGCTGGCGCCACCGATTTCCCCCATGCGCCTGGCAAAGTGGGCGGCTCCCGGAATGTGGCGCAGAATCGACCCGCTGAAGACCGGCGCGCCGCACTCCTTTGACAATGCCAGTATCTTCTTGACATCCGCAACCGAATTGGCCAGCGGCTTGTCGATATAGGTTGCCACGCCCTTTTTCAGCCCAGGCGTCGCATGCTCGAGGTGATCGGACCCATCGCCATTGCAATCGCCGATGAGGACCAGGTCCACCCCGTCGCTGACCTGCTCGAAGCTGGTGCACACGCGCGGATGGCTGTCCATGACCTCGGACAGCGCTTCGGCGGCAACCCGATGCTCATCCCAGACCTTGACGATTTCAAAGCCCTCGACGGTCTCGACCGTCATCGCGCGCGGGTTGGCGTAATTGTGATAGAAGTAGAAATGCGCGCCGCCGCACATCCACGAATAGGGCGGATTAGAATCGAGGTCTGCGGGACGCTGCAGCTTGAGGGGATCGTGCGGCGCCATCAGCGGCGCGAAATAAGCGCCGTGCGTATCACAGCGAATGATGCCAACTTTAATGGGAGCATCCATGGGATAACTTGCCCTTTTTTTATTCGATGGAAAGGATGTATTATAATGCATGGCCAGGTAACCCCTGGTGCCCGACAAAGTACGTCCCCCGCTTTAGCACTGTCAAGAAGCGGGGCCTTCACCTCCGGCTTTGCATCTGGAGCGGTATTTCCATATCGTTATTGGTCTCTCGTGCACAGCCAGCAAGGAAATGACGGAAAAAAAATACCCTGCGATGAATAAAATTATCTTTTGCCATGCCCGGCGGCGCCCGTTGGACATGCTGAGAAATGCATCAGTTGTACCCCTAACCTCGACTAGGTGATCTCGCCGGATCCAAGCCCTGGAGGCCCCCCATGCCCATGAAGATGTGCCACCACCACGGTTTTACCGTTTCCGACCTGGAACAGTCCCTGAAATTCTACCGCGATGTGCTCGGTCTGGAGGTAATTCGCATATCTGAACGCAGAGACCTGCCATCCTACGACCAGATAATCGGTCACCCCGACATCCACCTGCAGGTGGCTCTGCTGCGGCATCCGGTCAATGAATTTCTGCTGGAACTCTTCCAATACGAAAATCCCAGGGGCCGCAAGCGCGAGCTCGACAATACCTTTGTCGGCGCTTCCCACGTGGCCTTTGAGGTCGAGGATATCGATGCCGAATACCAGACGCTAAAGGCGGCTGGCTACACTTCGATCAATCCACCGGTGGACGTAGAACGAGACGGTAGGATCGTGGCCCGCGCCATGTACGCCCTGGACCCCGACGGTATTTCCATCGAAATGTTCCAGGAGTTCCACGACCTGGTAAGCCGCTAATACCACATTGCAAAACACCTTTGGGAATCCGCCATGAATGAGCGCGAACAACCCCTTGCCCTGGTCACCGGTGCCGCGCAGGGCATTGGTGCAGCTCTGGTCGAACGTCTGTTGCAGGATGGTCTGCGCGTCATCGCCCTGGATCAAAACGGCGGCAATCTGGCTAGCCTAGCGGATAAATTCGCGGGTCGGCCGCTGGCGACCCGCACCTTCGATCTGAGCGACATCCAGGCGACCCCGGACCTGCTGCAAGAACTGCTCGCTGAACACGGTCCCATCACCCGGCTGGCGCTTAACGCCGGAGTGTGGCCAGGGGCTCCAATCGTCGAAATGACGGACGAAATCTGGGACCTGAATTTTTTGCTTAACGTCACCTCGCCCTTTGTCTCCATGCGCACGCTGGTCCCGGCGATGCGGGCAGCTGGCGGCGGCGCCATCGTTTCCACTGCCAGCCGCAACGCCCATCGCTCCAGCGTCAACAACGCCGCCTACGATGCTTCAAAGGCAGCTCTGGTCGCCCTGACGCGCACTGCAGCCGGAGAATTCGCCCGCTACAATATTCGCGTCAACGCCGTCTCTCCGGGCGTCATCTCCACCCCCGGGACCGCCGAAATCGAAGAGCCCTCCTTCAAAGGGCCCTATCTCAAACAGATACCGATGGACCGCTATGGAACGCCGCGGGATATTGCCAGCGTCTATGCCTTCCTGCTATCCGCCGATGCCTCTTTCATCACCGGCCAGGATATCATCGTCGATGGGGGGCAGATAGCCTGCCAGGACAATGGTCGCTTTATGGAAATCCCGGGAATGCAGTTCGCAAAAAAAACCGATGCCGAGCAATGACAAAAGTAGAATCGCCATTTACGCTAGTTGAGGTTAGACTTTTTTTCTTCTCCTCAAAGAGCTATTTCCGGTGCCCCCCTCTCTTGCCCCGAATGTACATTGGGACTATTTTTTTAAGAGTGGGTGCCCATAGCTCAGCTGGATAGAGCATCTGCCTTCTAAGCAGACGGTCGCAGGTTCGAATCCTGCTGGGCACGCCAGTAAAATCCGGCAAAAAACGCCCCGGGCGAAAACTGTATTCGCCCGGGGCGTTTTGGCTTTCCTACTCTGCCCTTCACCCGGCCGGAGCGGCAGCAAAGCGATGCTCTACTGAAAGGGGCCCGGAGACCTTTCTGCTCCGCGCATCGCAAAGGCCAACACCTAGATCTCTCGAGGGGGGCGCATGCTTGCCACGATGCCTTCCAAAAGCTCAATGGAGCATTTACAGTTTCACCGCCGCAAGATCATCTCCTAGTCCTCCGCAACGGCCTGCAGAGCCGCGTGGATATAACCGAAGGTAAAGGCGAATCCGACCTTGCCGGGTTCGGGGCCCGCGATACCAGGAACGTGGTCCGGCATAATCATGTAATCGTAGCCAACCTCCTTGTAGACCTTTAGGGCCCGGATCATATTGATGTCGCCTTCGTCGGGAAATACTTCCACAAAGTTGCCCAGCCCGCCTTTG